>JBFMBG010000021.1:35800-42156 GCA_040755215.1 Bacillota bacterium
CCCCCCCCCACCAAAACACCCACCCCCCCCCCGCCCCGCCCAACAAGCGCGCCAAGCTTCTCTATCTCCATAAAGTAAAGAGCCTCCGGCCTGCTTTCTTCTTTTTTTATTCGACCTCCCCTGGTAAATTTCCTTTAGCAAAATTTAACTGTTGAAATTTAATTTTGTATCTGAGATTAAAAGCAATCACGTAATTAAAGGGACGGGGCATTAAAAAAGGGCGGCTCACTCTTTGACCGCATACCCGGCGTCGCGAACCGCTTTCTTAATGGCTTCCGGGACCGCGACTGCCGGCTCGTAAACCACCTCGGCGGCGCCCCCGGAAAGATCCACGGCAACCCTGGCCACGCCGGGCACCGCCTTGACGGCCGCTTCCACGCTCCGCCGGCAGTGTTCGCACTGCATTCCCTCAACTCTCAGCAGCAGTTTTGCTTCGGCCAACTTTCATCCCTCCTTTTCAAAACAGGATCGCCCTTCCCGCCTCGCCCCCGGAAAAAGCAATCCCGCATTCCCAGGATTAATTCGCACGGCCGGGGCAAAAATCCCTTTCACTCACAGAAAATACTGCAGGACGTAATTAACCGCCAGCCCCGTTACAATTATGCCCAAAACTCCTCTGATTAGCCGCTCCTGCAGGTATTTTTGGAGGTAGGCGCCGCAGTACGTGCCCAAAAAACCGCCGGCGCCGAACAGGGCGCCCAGGGCCCAGTCGGGCGAAACGGCGCTTTGCATCCCCAAAGGAGTAAAGGCAAGCGCAGTGTAAAAAATCACGCCGGCGATGGAGGTGAGGAAAGTCCCCGCCAGCGCCGCTCCCGCCACCGTATATACGGGCAGGCCCAAAACGGAAACGCAGAAAGGCGCGATGATCGCGCCGCCGCCGATGCCGTAAATCCCGCCGACCAGGCCCACCGCCAGGGCCAGCACAAAAACGGCCGGTGTGCTGAAGGAAAAGGTCTCGCCCCAAAATTCGTACTCGATTTTGGCCAGCGATACCTTTTTGGTTTTCACCACCGCCTCTTTGGGCAGGCCGGAGGCAAGACGCGCGTGCTCCTCTCCCTTTAGCTGCCGAACCCTTTCTTTAAACTTTTTTTCCAGGGCCTTGCTCTGGTCCTTGCTTTGCAAATAGCGGCCCGTCGTTTCGTAAAGCAGGCGGACGCCCAGGTACAGCAAAACCAGGCCGACGAAAAACTTAAAAGCCCGGGGGTCCGGCAAATAGCGGATGCGGATCCACGCCCCCCCGAAAACTCCCGGCAGAGTACCCACAATCACCACCCACGTCAGGGGCCAGGCCATTCTCCCCTCCCGGATAAACCTGGCCAGCCCCCCGGGAATGGCGACGATGTTGTAAATCAAATTGGTAGGGGAAACCGCCGGGGAAACGAAACCCAGGACGCTCACCTGAAAGGGCAACAGCAAGAAGGCCCCGGAAACTCCCGCCGTAGCGGTGACGGACGAAACGGCGAACGCCACCAGCGGCGGAATCAGCGGAAAAACTTCCACGCCCGAAACAGGGAATTGCATCTCGCCACCCTCCTTTTGTTCCCTCCTTTTGTTGCAGATTTTCGGATCAACAAGGAATCAGGCCGCACTCCTCCAAGATCTCCTGGCCCTGCCGCCCGGTAAGCAGGTCCACAAACGCCTGCGCGTAAAAGGGAGCCTTTTTGGCCAGGCCGACGGCAAACTCGATGGGCGCTCCCTTAATAATGGTCGGACTGTGCGGAAATTTTCCCTCCACGGCAACGTATACCGAATTATAATACTGGGCGTAGGACGGGCTGGAAAGGTTAATCTGCACAGGTAAAGCGACCTGGCGCAGGCCGAGCTGTCCAGCCACCGAGGAGTAAAGAAAGGCGTAATCAACCCGGCCTTCCAGCAGGCTGACGGCGGCGTCCAGGGACTTCGGATAAATATTGGCCGGTTGGCAGCGGGCATTTAATTGCTCAAAAAGCCCCGGCCGCCCATAAAAAAGCTCCGCCAGTTTCCAGACAAGCAGGGTGCGGTAACCGCAGGGGTCCAGGTTGTGGTCCGAACGGGCGTAATTCACCTCCTCTTTCAGCAAAACGTCCATCCAGTTTTGCGCGTTAATCGTTTCACTGTGCCGGGATAACCTTTCATACGCCAGAACGATCTGGTCCGTCGCAAAGACAAAATACTCGCTCACGAAATCGGGGGCCAAAAGCTCGGCAAAAATACCGGGGTCGGCCAGGGCCAGCACGTCAAAAGGCAGGCCCTCCATGACCCGGCGGGCGCACTCCCGGGAGCCGGCCGCAAACATTTTGACTTTCACCCGGGGATAGGATTCCCAAAACAACTCCACGCATTTTGCCAGGGGCCTGTGCAGCGCCCCGGCGCTAACGATTTTTAACGTTGTTTCCTGAGTTAAGGTTTTTTGTGACATTATTCACACTTCCCCGGACAAATTTTTTTATTCTCGGCGCTCAACAATGCTGCCCGGGCCGCCCGGATACAAGGCAGGCAAGTTAAAACACTCCCGGATAAACTTTTCCAACTTATCTTTTTCGCGGGCAATGGCAACCACCCAATCCTTCAGCGCTTCCCTGCCCCCGGCGGTTACCTCGTACAGCCTTCTGGCCGGCCCTGACTCGCCGGCTTCCCACCGGGAGGCAACCAGGCCGTCCTGCTCCATCCGCCGCAGGTTGCGGTAGATTGTTGCCGGATCGACTTCCGTATCCAAAAAAGACAGGCTGCTCAGACGCTGGATCAATTCGTAACCGTGCGCCGGCTTCTGGCAGAGGAGAAAAAGAAGAAATGGCTGGACGAGCCGCTCAAATAAACCTGGAAAATGTTCTTCGCCGTCCCTCAACCAGGTACACCTCTTGGCTAAGTTCATTATGCACGTAGCTTCATATAGCTTATATATAATAATAACACGGGCGCTGATAACCCGCAACATCTTTTTTAAAAAATTTGGGCGCTGCGGAATAGCCTCCGGGCGAGCGAAAAGCGCCGTTTGGGACAGAAACGGAAAAGGGTTGTCAAGAAAAAAATTTTTTTGTAAAGTAAGCGTTGAACGACCTATTTCGGGGGGTGAGCGGACAGATGCGCTTTCTTTCCCTGGGCGGCGGCCACGAAGTGGGAGCCAGCTGCTATTTTTTAGAGATTGACAACGTGCGCGTGCTGATCGACGCGGGGATCCGGCTCGGCGGCAGGGAGGCGGGAATCGGCGCGGATGCGCTGCCGGACCTGGCCTTCCTGTCGGAAGCCGGGGGGTGTGATGCCGTCCTGGTCACCCACGCCCACCTGGACCACATCGGCGCCCTGCCCCTGGTCCACCAGGCCTTCCCCGCCGCCCCCATTTACGCCACCACCCCCACCGTGCACCTGATGCGGGTCCTGCTGGCCGACGCGCTCAAGCTGATGGCGCAAAAAGCGGAGCAGGAAAGGGAATGTCCCCTTTACGACGCCGACCTGGTCGCCCGGATGTTTACCCGCGTGATCCCTGTGCCGTTGGGAAAAAGCATCACTGTCGCGGGCCCGGTCCGGGCGCATTTCTATCCGGCCGGGCACATCCTGGGGGCGGCCATGATCGGCCTGGAAAGCAGCGAGGGAAACGTACTGGTTTCCGGCGACATTTCCCTGGACAACCAGCGCACCATCCCCGGCCTGACGGTTCCGCGCTTTCAGCCGCACCTGCTGGTGCTGGAAGCCACCTACGGCAACCGCCTGCACGCCAACCGCCAGCAGGAAGAAAAGGGGCTGGCCGAAGCCGTGGCGCAAACAGTGGCGGCGGGCGGCCATGCACTGGTGCCGGCCTTTGCCCTGGGGCGCGCCCAGGAAGTGCTCCTGCTCCTGCAGGGCTTCCAGCAGGCCGGCCGGATCCCTGAATTTCCCGTCTGGGTGGACGGAATGGTGCGCAGCGTCTGCCAGACTTACCTGAACTTTCCGGAATACCTGAAGGGACCGGTCAAACGCCTCGTCTTAACCGGCCAAAACCCTTTTTACCGGGAAAAATCCGCCGTCCGGCCGGTGAATAACGCTGCGCAGCGGGAAAAGATTTTGAGCGGCGCCCCCTGCTGCATCGTCGCCAGTTCCGGCATGCTGAGCGGCGGCCCTTCCCAGTTTTACGCCGCCCGCCTGGCGGAGGACGAAAAAAACGCCATTCTGCTCTGCGGCTATCAGGACGAAGAAAGCCCGGGACACCGGCTCCTGGCCCTCGCCGAAAACCCGGAAGGAGAACTCCTGTTGAACGGGGTGCCCACCCGCCTGAAATGCCGGGTAGCGAAATACGGCCTTTCCGCTCACGCCGACGCCGGGGAACTGAGTTCGCTGGTCAGTCAGCTCAAACCCCGGCGGGTGGTTTTAGTGCACGGGGAAAAGGAGGCGCGCCAGGCCCTGGCCGGACAGCTTGCCCCCCGCCACGCCGTAAGCATGCCGGACAACGGCGAGGAACTCCGGTTTACCTTCCGCCGGAAAAGCCACCCGGCGCCGGCGCCGGCCGTAATCGCGCCGGCCGCCGGGGAAAAGCAAAAACGGGAGATTGATTTGGCGGAGCTGTGGGATTATCTTTTAAAACAGGAAAGGCAAATCAACCAGCCGAAGCAGCTTTATACCGCCGAGGAACTGGCTGCCCTCTGGTACGGGCCGGCGGTTTCCGCCGAACAGCAGGAGCGGATGCGTCAGCTGCTGGCTGAAGATCGCCGCTACTTTGCCTCCGACTGGAAGCATCCCTATTTTTACCGCCCCCGCCGCCCCGATCTGGTGGCCGGGGAACTCCGGCGGGAGCAATTAATGCAGCAGCTCAGCCACCTGGCCGGCCATCTGGTGCTGCTTAAAGACGCCGGCGGCGCGACGCGCGCCGGGATTTGCTTCGCCGTCGGCGACCAGGGCTTCGAAGCCTGGAAAATCGGGCGGGAAGAGACCGCCCACCCGGCCGAGAGCCTCCTGGAAATCATCGCCCCCTGGCCCTTTACCCAGGACCCGCCAGTTTCCCGGGAGGAAAAAATCCGGCTGCATCAATTGCTTTCCCGGGTCAAGCCGGTTTACGCCGCGTGCGCGCCCCGCCCGCTGTGGGAAAAGTTAAACGCCGCCGGACCGGCGCCCCGCCCGCTGGCCGAAATAGTCGATTTGTTGGCCGGGGAACTGGCAGTTAAAAAGAACGGGGAGCCGCCGGGGGGAAAAGCCGCGGCGGGCGCCCCGGGGGAAACAGCGGGGGAAACTGCGGAGGAAACGGCAGAAGAAACGGTTTACCGCCTGGCGGTGGCCTTCCGGCTGAACAACCACCCCGAATACTTTGAACACCTTCCCGGGAAGCCCGGGCGCGCCCTGTACAAACCCAGGCCGGAAATTCCCGGAGATGCCTGTGGGGCGACCGCGGCTCCGGACGAAACTCCGGGCGAATCAGTTGAGCGGATCGTCGATCAAATGGAGCAAAACGCCGCCCTGGCCCTGGTCGAAACCACCTTTCCGCCCGGCAGCGGGCTCTACCGGAAAGGGGTGGAGCGCGAGCGGGGCAAAATCGTTTTATATTTTCATTTTCCCCAAACCGCGGCCGAAAAATATCAAAAAGAGCTGGCGGAACTGGCCGCCGTCACCGGCTGGGAAGTGGAACTGCATCCGGAAGCCCACCACGGCGCCTTAAACGAACTTGTCTACAGGCTACTGCCGGAAGGCTGGACGCTTCTAAAAACCCCTTCCATCTACAGGGAACAACGACAGGTGGTGGTGCGCTGCCTCCCGAAAGAAGAAGGCCGGGACCGGGAGGAGTTCGCCAGGGCTGCTGCCCGCTTCCAGGAAGAATTTGCGCAAATCAGCGGCTACACCCTTGTCCTGGCCCAGCCACCCGGGGCGCCCGCACCGACCGCCGGCGTCGGCGATCCCGACGCTTCCCCCGCTCCCCCCACTTTCCCTACCCACGCCGGTTCCGGCGCTCCCGGCAGCCTCCCCGCCCCCTTTCCGGCACCCATCCTGCCGGGGGCCGGCAGCGGTGAGAAAACGGAGATTAACCAGAGCTACGCCCTGATTAAAAACCGGCTGCAGAGCGCGGGAGCCGCCGTCTACCGGACCGGCAAAAAGACCGCCGGCGGCCGCGAATACATCGAAGTAACCTTCATCAGCCCCCAAATCGGGGAAAAGTACCGCTCCGTTTTAGCTGCCCTGGCCACGGAAACGGGCTGGGAACTGCGCATAAACCCCGAGCCCAACCAAAATGAAATAAAAAACCTTGTCCGCTCCCGCCTGCCCGGAAGTTGGGGAATAAAAAAAGAGCCGGGCTTTTTCAAAGACCGGCAGGAAATCCGGGTAAAGCTGGCGTCCCCGCCCGCGCCGGAGGATCCCGCGCGGGAAAACCTGGCGAGGGAAATTTACGAGTTGACGGGGTACAGGCTGATTTTCGAAAG
>JBFMBG010000022.1:0-41513 GCA_040755215.1 Bacillota bacterium
CCGGCCGCATTTACCGGGTGAAAATCGAAATCTATTTTTCCGGTCTCCAGCTTGCGTAAATCGAGTACTTCCGAAACGAGCCGGCGCAGCCTTAAGATTTCCTGGTGAATGTTGTTCAGGTACTCTTGCTTTTCATCTTCACTTTCGGTCATTCCGTCCACCAGGGCTTCGGTACAGACCTGCATGATCGCCAGAGGGGTGCGCAGTTCGTGGGAAACGCCGGCGATAAAATCCCGCCGGATGTTGTCAAGCCTTTCAATATCGGCGATTTTTTTCTGCAGTTCGGCGGCCAGAAAATTTAAGGTGTTGGCCAAAACGCCGATTTCGTCTTCCCGCTTGAAGTCTAATTTTTTGCTGTAGTCGCCGCGGGAGATTGACAGCGCGGCCCGGTTCATTTTGATTAAAGGGTAAGAAACGCTGCGGGAAAAAACCAGGCTCAACAAGGTCGCCAGGATAATTCCCCCGATGCCGGTATATAAGGTCACTTTTTGCAAGGCGGCGATCCGGTCGGTGATCGGCGCCAGGGGAGCGCTCACGATGACTATTCCCCTTTCGCTTTTTACTTCGTAAGGAAGCGCCACGGAAAGCACGTTTTGTCCCAGGAAATTGTTTTGACCAATGTAATGGAGGGTTTCGCCCCGGACAATTTTGTTAAATTCCTCTTTGCCCCAGGGTATGCCGTGATGCTCGAAAACGCTTATTTTACCGGCAGGGGACATATCCATGCCCATGCCCCGGCACTCCCTGAGGTAACCTTGCTCGTCTACAATCATTATGTTTAATCCGAGGATGTGCGAAAGGGTGCCTAAATCTTCCCCGTTTTGCGGGTCCGCGGCGATGTTTCTGACCACCTTTAATCCTTCCGCCGTCAGTTGCTCGAGGTGCTGCCGGTAGTAAGTTTGCTTGAGCACCCGGGTCTGGACGAAACCGGTCAACCACAGCACGATCAAAACAAGAAAAACCATCACCGCCCACAACTTCAACAGGATGCTTTTTTTAAATATTCTCATTTTCAATGACACCTTTCCCCTCTTGCTACGAAAACAAGAAAGCCGCCTGGAATAAGGAACGCGGCCTTAAAACGCGGCCTCAATATATTATACACGGATTTAAAATTAACTCAAGTAGTAAGGATATTCAGTGGCAAGGAGCTTCACCTCCCTGCTTTCTAACTGCGAAAATCCTGGTATAATAATGATCACTAAGCGCCACTGGGAAGGGTCGGTTACGATGAAACAGCAAAGCGTCTTGATTGCGGACGACGAAGAAAAGATCCGGCAGGTAGTCAAAAAGTATCTGGAAAAAGAGGGTTTCCGGGTAATCGAAGGCGCCGACGGCCGGGGAGCGATTAACGCATTTCAACAAAACGAACCGGATCTGGTCATCCTGGACATAATGATGCCGGGGGCGGACGGATGGGAGGTTTGCCGGGAACTCAGGAAAACTTCGGATGTACCGATCATCATGCTGACTGCCCGAGAGGACGAAGTAGACCGGGTTCTCGGGCTCGAGATGGGGGCTGACGATTACGTTGTGAAGCCCTTTTCGCCCAGGGAACTCGTAGCCAGAGTAAAAGCCGTATTAAGGCGGGTAAGCGATTATAAAGCGAGGGCCGGAGAGGTCCAAAAAAGCGTCTTGAACTACGGAGGCATTGTCATTGACCCGGTTGCCCGGCAGGTGGTCGTCGACCGGCAAAATATCGCCCTTACCCCAAAAGAATTCGATCTCATTTATTTTCTGGCCAAATCGCCCGGGAGGGCTTTTAGCAGAGAAGACATCCTTACCGCCGTTTGGGGCTTCGATTATTATGGAGATACGCGGACGGTGGATACGCACGTCAACCGTTTGCGGGAAAAATTGGCGAAGGCCGGCGAAAACGCATCTTATATAAGTACGGTGTGGGGGATTGGTTACAAATTTGAACCCGCTCCAAAATAAATAGACCTTGCGCAAAAACGATCACCGGGCAGCGGGCCTTTGCCAGGAGCGTCAAAAGCAAGAAGGGGGCACCAAAGCCCCCTTTATTATTTAAAAAAATGTAATGGTTTTGTTATTTTTTTGTGACTTTTTTTCTGTACAATCAGGTTAGACAAAATAGACACAGGTTAGATAAAAGAGAAAGGGGGTTTTCAAGGGATGTTTTGATTACCTTTGAAAAGAAGGTTGTCAGGGAACCAAAAATTAGAAGATGGGGGGTCAACGATGAAGAATAAATTTTTCCTGCTTGTTTTAGGGATTTTGTTGATTGCGGCGATTGCCGCGCCGGCGGCATTTGCGTCTATGGGTCGCCAGATGCGGGCGGGCAGTGATCTGAATGCAACGGCAAAGATAGTGGATGTTAGCAATGACGGACAGGCAAACAATTCTCCTTCCGGTGACGAACAAAGTTTCCAGCAATTTCACGATCAGATGTTTAATTGGATGGAAAAATGGGCCAGGGACGGCGAGAAAAGCGGCGCCCTTACCCCGGAGCAGGCGCGGGCCTGGCAGGACCATTTCAAGTACATGCGCGAATTCCACAGGCAAATGGGATTTAATGGTATGATGGGCATGATGAACGGCGGTATGATGAACGGCATTATGAACGGCGGCATGATGGGCGGGTACGGATACGGTAAAGGCGGCGGAAACGGCATGATGGGCGGCTGGCAGTGATCCCGCTAAGATAGATAGTACGCTCAGGAAGTAAGGCAAGGAGTAAGCGCTGGACCCTGTCTCTTCCAGATTGTGCAAAAACAGGCCCCTGCCGTTGAACTCAACTGCAGGGGTTAATTTTCAACGAAAAGCAGATCAGGAGGGATATCTATTAATATTTATGATTACGGCTATTGGCCGCTGGTTCTTTTGAATGTTGCTCTGTTCGGACTTTTTGTTCCGGGATTTTCCCCAGGATTGCCAATCGACCAGTCAGTCGATTTAAAGGTTTAAGGATTGCTTTACCAGTTCTACGGCTCTTGGGATTGCCGCTTCCACCGCGGGTGTGCATTCCCGGCCGAAGGTGGCGGCGTCTTCGATTTCGATGGCGATAATTTTGATTTCTTTCGGCATTTCGGCACCAAACAGCTCGTAGCCCATTTTGATGGTGGTGGGCAGGCTGAGGTTGTGGGTGCCGGAGAAGGTGGCGGTGAAGAACAAGTCGTCCGCGTTAAATTCCAGCACCGTCCCGGGCTCGTTCCCCAACCGCACGCCGTCTACGATGATGGCCCGTTCGTAACCCAGGATTTTATCGAGCACTTTGAAATCCGTGGCCATCAATATCTCAGTGTCCACCAGCCCCTCAAATTGCCGGGCCACCTTGATGCCCACGGAATCGTCCCGCAAAACCGGATTGCCGATGCCGATCACAATGGTGCGCATAAAATCACCTATCATAAGTTAAAATGGTGCCAGGCACAAAAATTAACTTTTTTCGCCAGCCAGTTTTCATCTTCTGATTATTTAGGGATAAAAAGGCTCCGGTGCCGCTTTCGCGGCACCAGGGAGCCGTCATGGCCGATTGTTCTAACCGGTTTTTTTTAAAACCTGTAAACTCCCGGTTCTCCCAGGTCTCTGTACTCTATGTCCTCTGTGGTTTAACCAGTTAGAAATTTTTCAGGGTTTTGTGAAGTTCGCCGCGGTGGTCGTAAATGTCTACCTGGACCGGCATCCTTCCCGGCAGGGTGTGGGTGGCGCAGGCCAGGCAGATGTCGTACGGCCGGTAGGCGATTTCCACCAGGTTTAAAATGCCCTCGTCCACCCGGCCGTTTTTGATGAAGTGCTGGGCGGCCCGCCGGACGGCCACGTTGATGGGCCCCTTGTTGTGGGTGGTGGCCACGATCAGGTTGGCCTCCTGGACGATCCCCCGGTCGTCCGTCTTGTAGTGGTGGATGAGGACGCCGCGCACGGCTTCGATGATTCCCACGCCTTCCTCCGGCTTGCCCAGTTCGGCGCGGATGTCCGCGTCCGTGATGCTTTCATCCGCCGCCAGCTGCTGCACCTTCTCCGCCGCGTTCAAAAGCTCGATGGCCCGGGTCCAATGGTAGGCCAGGGTGTTGTGCACGGGTTTTTTGCCGAAGGCGGCCAACATCTTTTCGTAGGCTTCCTGGGCCAGCGGGGTGTCCATCCCGTCCGCCGCATTAAACCGGGCCAGCGGCCCCACACTGTACAGGCTGGTGCCGTCGCCGTCTACCACGCCCTTCCAGCCGATCTTCTTCAGGTAAGGCATCTTCAGGTAGCTCCAGGGCAGCACGCGCTCGGCGATGTATTCCAGGTACTCCTTCCCCTGGAAGCGCCCGATCTCCCTGCCGTTAGTGTCGACGATCCGCTGCGTCCCGTCGTAGAACTGCACCCGGTTCCGGTCATCCACTGTGCCCATATAGTTGCAGACCACCTTATAGACGTCCCCGGTGACCAGTTCCATGTACTCCTTGTTCTTTAAGACCACGTCTTCAAACACTTTGAGGGTCAGCTGGCCCAGCTCCACCATATCTTTGGCCAGCTCCTGGATTTCTTTCCTTTCCTCTTCCGTTACGCGCTTGGACCAGCCGCCGGGCAGCGCGGCCACCGGGTGGATGGGCTTGCCGCCGAGCATTTCCAGGACCTTCACCGCACTGTACCGCTTCTTGAGAACGAGCTTGCCGGTTTCCGCCCCCACGATCTGAATCAGCCCGATGAGGTTCCGCACGGCCGGGTTCGCGGTCGGCCCCGCCACGAAATCCGGGAAGCCCAGGGCGTACAGGATGGCGCAGTGGTCCTCCACGTAGTGGGCGTTTAAAAACAGCTCCCGGATTTTTTTTGCCGTCGGGGTCGGCTCCGTCTTGTAGACGGCGTCGGCCGCCTTGACCGAAGCCGTGTAGTGCACGGCCCGGCAGACCCCGCAAATGGTGGAAACCGTCCGGGGCACCTCTTCAATGGGCATCCCGGTTAAAAACCGTTCGTATCCCCTCAATTCCACAGTCTGGAAGAAGGCATTGTCGACGTTGCCCTGGTCGTCCAAGAAAATGGTGATTTTCCCGTGGCCCTCCAGCCTCGTCATCGGGTTAATTTCGATCCTCTTCATGCCTTCACCCCTTACTTTACCTTCTTGCCCAGCGTCGCAGCGGGCAGCGCGTAGCGGTAGAACAGCTTCACCGGGCTTTCGATCTGCTCGACCAGTTCTTCCTTTTCCAGCGAGGCGGCGATGGCGGAAACGGCCCGCAGGCCGAAGTCCTTCACGCCGGGAAGGGGCCCGCCGCAGCCGCGGCAGGGGATGTTCACCTTCGGGCAAAGCGCCCCGCAGTCGCCCTGGGTAACCGCTCCCAGGCAGAGGTAGCCTTCCTGCAGCAGGCACTTGCCTTCCTCCGGGCTCCCGTCGATGGTGCGCTTGACCGCCTTGATCAGCTCCCTCTCCTCACCTTTTTCGGCGGGATTGCGCGTGCAGACGTCGCACACCGCCTTGCCGCCGGTGATCCAGGAGCCGGGCGGGGGGAGCTTGCCCTCCAGGATGGCCAGCACCGCCTGCCCCACAAAGGAATGGTGCGGCGGGCAGCCGCCCAGGTAATAATCGACGTCCACGACCTGGTTTAAGGGCCGCACGAAACCATAAAATTCGGGCAGGGTCAACTCGTACTTGCCGTCCACCACGCACCTGGTCTGGGGCGTGACCCCGTCCGGGTTGTCGGTGCTGTAGGTATCAAAATAGGCCGTCTGGAAAATCTCCTCTTTACTGTGCAGGTTCCCCATCCCGGGGATGCCGCCCAGCGCGGCGCAGGCGCCGTAGGCCACCAGGACCTTGCACTTTTGGCGCAGCACTTTGGCGATGTGCTCCTGTTCGCTCAGCCTCACCATTCCGGAGTAGAGGCCCACGTCGATGGACTTGTCGGGCATGGCTTCCAGATCCCTGTACTTGACGTCGGCCACGGTGGGCGCCCAGAAGACCACCTCCAGAAGCGGCAGCACCTCCACCAGGGTTTCCGACAGGTCCACCACCGCCATGTCGCAGCCGCCGCACCCACCGGAAAGAAAGTAAGCCAGCTTCAGTTTCTCAGGCATGGGCATCCCTCCCGACGGGGTTTGGTCCGATTTCCCGAATCGTTTTATCAAACTCTGCCATAGCTTCCGCAAAGCGCTTCCCCTCCGAACCGGAGATCCACTCCAGCCTCACCCTTTCGGGCTCCAGGCCCAGGCCGGTGAGGATCCGTTTGAGGAGGTTGAACCTCCGGATAGCTTTATGATTGCCTTCCTTGTAATGGCAATCCCCCGGGTGGCAGCCGCCGACGAAAACGCCGTCGGCGCCGTTTTTTAAGGCGGTGACGATAAACTCGGGCTCGATCCGCCCGCTGCAGGGCACCCGGACGATGTTGATCGTCGCCGGGTACTGGTAGCGCAGGCTCCCCGCCAGGTCGGCCCCCTGATAGGTGCACCAGTTGCAGGCAAAAACCACGATGTTCGGCTTCCAATCGTTCATTTTCATCCCCCCAAAATCCTGTTCACGACCCGGTCCACCCCGGTCTTCGCCAGCCCGGTCACCTGCTGCGGGTCGGCGTCCAGGCACAGCGCCAGCAGCTGCATGTAGTGGAGGACGGGGATCTCGAAATCAAGCAAGCGGTCCTTTTGCAGGAATTCCTGCGCGGTGTCGAACTGGATCAGACAGGAGCTGCAAGTCGTCACGATCAGGTCGGGATTAATTTCTTCTTTCATGGAAAGGAGCTTGGTCCGCACCAGCTTGAAGGATTTATCCATGTCGGTGCTGCGCATGCCGCCCATTCCGCAGCAGTCGATAAGCCGGCTGTAGTACGGAGCCGAGGCCCCGAGGGCGGTGCACATTTCCCGCAGGACTCGGGGGTGAAACGTATCCTCCTCCGGATCTGCATACGCTTCGCTGGGCCACAGGGAATGGCAGCCGGGCTGGGCCGCGATGGTCAGCCCGTCCAGCCGGTGTTTGACGGCCTCCCCGATCTTTTCCGGCCCCACCTCTTTATACAGGTAGTAAACCGCGTGCCTGATCTTGCTGGTGCCCTTGAATTCTTTCCCGCTCGTGTCCTTGAGGATTTCGTTCACCTGTGCTTTGATTTCCGGGTGGGTGAGCATCTTGTGCCTGGTTTCGGCCAGGCTGCCGTAACAGCTGCCGCAGACGGTGACCATGTCCAGGCCCTTTTCTTCCGCCAGGGCGTAATTCCTGGCGGCCAAAGCGCACCAGCCCACCAGGTCGATGGAAGGCAGGGTGCCCCAGGTGGGGCAGCAGGACTGACCGTCCAGATTGTCCAGCTCGATGCCCAGCGCCGGAAACGCGTACCGTACCGCCTTTTCCAGGTCGGGCCGGTTAAACGCCGTGTTGCAGCCCACAAAAAACCCTACTTTCATTGGCTACACCTCACATCTTTCGGTTACGCCGGCCTCGCTCATGGGGATAATCCCCAGGTCGGCCAGCGCCGTTTTCCGCATAATTGCCTGCACTTCCTGCAATGCCTGCGGGAACGCGACCGTTGACGGCGGCTTTTCCGGCAGCCCGACCCGGTTTCTGGATTGCCACGCCTCTTTCAGGTAGACCCCGTGACCGACGTCGTAAAGTGACTTCAAGCCCTCGATGGCCAGGGTGGGCAGGGCGAATTCCCGTACCGCCACCCGCCGCATGGCCAGCATGATTTCGAACGGTCTGACTTCCCGGGGGCAAATCTCGGTGCACCGGTTGCAGGACTGACAGGCCCAGATGGAGGAGTCGTCCAGCAGCATTTCCCTTGCGCCGATCAGGATGGCTTGAATGAGCCGTTTGTTGAAAAAGGGGAAACCGGCCAGCACCATCGGGCAGGCGGCCGCGCACTTGCCGCACTGAATGCATTTTAAAAGTTCTTCGCCGCCCAGTTCGGCGATTTCCTGGGGGAAACCGGTTTCCGCCTCAGAAAGATTAATTACCTGCGGTTCTGCCGGGTTAGACATAGACAACACCTCCCGTGCCGGCAGTTAAAGCTTCGATCTGCGCCAGGATTTGCGCGGAAGTGAACCCGTGGAGGGTGATCGCCGCCGACGGGCAGGCGGCCGCGCAAACACCGCAGCCTGCACACAGGGCTTCGTCGATCTTGGCCCGCGGCTTGCCTGCAAACTCGGTCCGGCTGATGGCCGAATACGGGCAGAGCGGCACGCAAATTCCGCATCCGCTGCACTTTTCCCGGTCCACTTCGGAAATCAGCGGCTCGACGACGACCTTCCCCAGAGTAAGGGGTACCGCCGCTGCCGAAGAAGCGGCCCGGGCCTGCGCTACGGACTCGGGGATGTCCTTCGGCCCCTGCGCGCAGCCGGCGATGTAGATGCCCTTGACCGCCGTTTCGACGGGATACAGCTTGGTGTGCAGCTCTTTTAAGAAGCCTTCCGCGCCGCAGTTAATGCCGAGCTTGCGGCCCAGTTCCGTCAGCCCCGGCGCCGGTTCGATGGCGGTGGCCAGGACCACGAGGTCGGCTTCCAGCTCAACAGGGGCGCACATATCCACGTCGTAGGCGCGCACCCGCAGCCGGTCCCCGGCCAGTTCGTCCACGGCGCCCACCCGGCCCCGGATAATCCGGATACCGAGGGTCCGGCAGTAGTCATAGTACTCTTCAAAATCTTTGCCGGGGGTACGCACGTCGATGAAGAAGATGTAGACGTTCGTATCCGGATATTTTTCCTTAATCAGGCGGGCTTCCTTGAGCATGTACATGCAGCAGACCTTGGAGCAGTAGGGATGGTAATTTTCGTCCCGGCTGCCCACGCAGGAAATGAAGGCGACGGTCGCGGGTTTTTCGCCGTCCGAGGGGCGCTTCAAATCTCCTTCGGTGGGGCCGGTGGCCGACAGAATGCGCTCCAGCTGCAGGGCGGTAATCACGTTGGGCGATTGCGGCGAATATTCCTTGAAAGGGGTCTTATCCATAGCTTTATAGCCGGCGGCGGTGATAATGGTGCCCACGTTCAGCTCCACCACCTCGCCGGCGGGATCGTACGCCACCGACCGGTCGCAGGCGCCCGTTTTGCAGACCTTTTCGCAGTGGGCAAGGATGGGCTCCCCGGTAACGGAGTGAATCCTGGGCGGAGTGCCGATGGTCCGTTTGGCGCAGTTGATGCAGCTGTCCGGGTCGAGGACGGCTTTTTTAGGAACCGCCTGCGGGAACTGGATGTAAATGGCCTTCCGTTTGTCCATCCCTTCGTTGAACTCGTTGGGAGCTTTGGCCGGGCAGGCGTCAACGCAGTCGCCGCAGCCGGTGCACTTGTCCCAGTCCACGTAGGTTTGCTTTTTTCTGACTTTCACTTTGAAATTACCGATGGAGCCTTCAACGGATTCGACTTCCGCATAGGTAAGCAGTTCAATGTTGGGGTGGGTTCCGATCTGCACCATCACCGGGGTGAGGATGCAGGCCGAGCAGTCGTTGGTGGGGAAGGTTTTATCCAGTTTGGCCATGTTGCCCCCGACCGAGGGGTTTTTTTCCACCAGGTACACCTTGTGGCCCATGTTGGCCAGATCGAGGGCGGCGAACATGCCCGTTACCCCGGCGCCGATAACCAGGGCCGCCCCGGTGACCTCGACGAATCTGTCCTGCAAGGGTTCCAGTAAATTCGCTTTCGCCACCGCGCTGGCGATCAGCCGTTTTGCTTTGGCCGTGGCCCCCTCTTTGTCAGACCAGTGGGCCCAGCTGTCCTGGTCACGAATGTTGGCCATTTCGAGGAGGTACTTGTTCAGTCCGCCGTCTTCCACCGTTTTGCGGAAGATCGGTTCGTGGGTGCGTGGCGTACAGGCCGCGACCACCACCCGGTCCACCAGGTTTTCCTTGATGTCCTGCCTGATCAGCTCCTGCCCCGGGTCCGAACACATGAACAGGTAATCTCTGACCACCGTCACGCCGGGAAGGCTTTTCGCGTATTCCCCGGCTTCCCCGATGTTTACGGCGCCGGCGATGTTTTCGCCGCAGTGGCAGATATATACACCGACCTTAGGCACTATATCCCCCCTGTTCCAAATTGATCAAGTAAAAAATGAAAGACCTTCGCAAAGCTTCTTTAACTGTTTTTTAGTTAAGGCAACCCCCCCTTTTTTTAGTTAGTCGTTTTTGATCCCTGTCCTTTAATAAATTGTCAGTGCCTGAAAATTGGCGAGAGCAGGCTCGCTCTCCAGACACAGGTCATGCAGATGGAAAGTATTAGTCACTACACTAAATATATATTAGATAGTTGACGAAAGTCAATAACAATTGGCTTAAATTTAATAAATTTTTATATCGAAAATATTTAAGAGAAATTCATAATTTTCATAATCAAGCAATAGCTGCCGTTATATTCTAAATTTTAGCCATTCTGGCCCAGGGTTAAGCGGCCCGGCGACAGTCACCTAAAATACGTGAGCGGAAAAGGTCCTTTTGAGCGGAAAATCTCTTCCGGGGGTTTTGCTTCTTGAATAATGCGCTTTTTTGGGCTCCCTTGTTTTTGAGATGGTTAGTGATATAATTCTGGTATTAATTAACCCTGAATGAGGCGCATAAAACCAAAGCAACAGGAAATGAATAATGATTTCAAGCGTTCATCTGACAGGTATCTTGCTTACCTTTATCATTGTCAGCGCCTTGGGAGTTTATTCCGTCCGGTACGTGAAAAGCTCCCGCGATTTTGCAGTGGGAAGCCGTAGCATGGGGCCCGTGCTGGTGGCTGCCTCCGTGATCGCCAGCTTTGTAGGGGGCACTTCGATTATCGGTACTGCCCAGATGGCTTTCCACTACGGCGTCAGCGGGATCTGGTTCACCCTCGGGGCAGGGATCAGCTGCCTGATCGCCGGTCTTTTTCTGGCGCGCCCCTTAAGAGAGGCGGAAGTGGACACCATCCCCCAGTTTTTGCAGCGGGCGTACGCCCGGCCGGTGGGGGCGTGGGCCAGTTTGTTTATCTCCCTGGGGATGTATATTCAAATTATTGCCCAACTGCTGGCGGCCATCCCCCTGTTGAGAGCAATCCTGCCTTTAAACCCCTTACAGAGCGGTGCGGTTGCGCTGGCCATAATTATCGGCTGCGTTATTTTCGGCGGTTTTTGGGGGACGAGCCTGGTCGGCCTGCTGAAAACGGCCCTCCTCTGCATATCGTTATTCGCGGCAGGGATTGCCGGGTTTGGCTTGATTGGCGGCTGGCCGGGCCTGCGCACGGCTTTTCCGCCGGAGCCCTGGTTCAGCATGTTTCCGCACGGGGCAGCCGCGGAACTTGCCGCGGGCTTTTCCGTGGTGGTCGGTTTTGTTTCCACCCAGGCTTATCTGCAGCCCATCTTCGCCAGCAAAGATGTACGCGCGGCCAGAGCGGGCGCCTTGCTGGTAGCCGTTCTGGTCCCCCTCATCGGCGCCGCCGGCGTGCTTGTGGGGATGTTCATGCGGGTCCGGGCACCCTTGATCGATCCCGGTCAGGCGGTGCCCCGGTTCGTGCTGGAATACCTTCCTCCCTGGCTGGGCGGGGTGGCCGTGGCCACGCTTTTTATCTCCCTGATCATGACTGGCGCGAGTCTGCTGTTGAGTGTAAGCATTATGTTCACCCAGGACGTTTACCGGGAGTTTTTTCGCCGCCGGGCAAAGGACCGGGAGTTGCTGATCGTTTCCCGGACGCTGATCTTTTTGCTGGCGGTAGTAGCCCTGTTTTTTACCTATACAAACGTTAATTCACTGATTTTAAAGTGGGCCTTTCTTTCCATGACCCTGCGGGGGGTCACTGTCTTTTTGCCCCTGTTGGGAGCGATTTTCCTCCGGGATAAAATTCACCCGCGGGCGGGACTGCTGGCGGTGAGCGTCGCCCCTGCGGCGGCGCTCGCCTGGGCCGTAGCTTTTCCCGGCGGGATCGATCCCTTTTACATCGGCATCGCTTTGAGCGCCGCTTTCCTGACCGGGGGGATGATTTTCCGGAGGAAAAGCCACGCGCATCCCAAACACCCGGATTTGCCCTGGTGAACTGATTGCCTTCCGCTAATTCCTTCCTCCGCTGAACCGTGCTCACGGGTCAAACTGGTGATGGCCAAACAGGGCACCGATCTGCATACCGGCACCCTGGTCCAGCAGGCGATTTACCGCTACCTGACGAACGGCAATCCGGCCGGGCACCTTGAGGCAATCCGGTGCGAGTATGGCCGCCTGGCCAGGGCGGCGGAAGCAAGAGTGGCCTTTTTGCCGGGAGACTCATTTTATGCCAACGGAGAGGGCAGCGGTTACCTCCGCCTGAGCTTTTCCCGCTATCGCCCTGAGACTATTAAGGAAGGCACGGCCAGGATTTGCCAGGTATTGAGACGGTTATGCAACGAGGAATTTCCTGGGCGGGAGAAGAAGAAACGTGTACCGGAGGTCGTTCCTTTAATGTAAAACACACAGGAATTTTCTTTTCTCTGCCTTTCAGATATGGAAGAAAAGGAGTTATTCTCAACAAGGTAGAATAAATAAAGGCACAGAGGCACAGAGGTACAAATAGAAATGTACCGGGAATATCTTACTTTGTGCCTTTGTGCAACTGTGCCTTTGTGCCTGATCTTTAATTAAAGTTTATCCCTGGAAACGGGGGGACCTGACTATTCTGAAGGGGGATATAATGAATGGATGAGCATGTGTTTTATATTGTCGACGTATTTGCGGAAGAAAGGTACACGGGCAATCAGCTGGCCGTGTTTCTTAACGGGCACCTGTATTCGGATGCTGAGATGCAAAAGCTGGCCCGGGAAATGAACTACTCGGAAACCACCTTCCTCTTCCCCCGGGAGAGCGCAGGGAATACCTTTAAAGTGCGTATTTTTACCCCTGCGTCCGAGGTCCCCTTTGCCGGGCATCCCATCCTGGGTACCGCCTACATTATTGTCAAAGAGATTTTAAAGAGCAATGTACCGGAGGTCGTCCTCGACCTGAAAGCGGGGAAGATTCCCGTTTCGATCACTTATCGTCCGGCGGGGGCAATCGAAAGTCTGCGCATGAAACAAATCGAACCGCGGTTCGGACCGGTCATTGATGCCGCAGCCGCTGCGGCAATGCTTTCGGTTTCCGGGGCTGAAATCGATGAACGGTTTCCCGTTCAGGAGGTCTCCACCGGGCTACCTTTTCTGATTGTGCCCCTGAAAACCCTTTCCGGAGTCAGGGCGGTTCGGGTTAACCTGGATAAATTCGCCCGGCTCTGGAATAAAATAGAGGCCCGGGCCGTCCTGGTTTTTTGCCCGGAGACGTACGAAAAAACCCACGATCTGAATGTCCGGGTGTTTGCCCACCATTTGGGCGTTCCCGAAGACCCCGCTACCGGCAGCGCCAACGGTTGCCTGTGCGGGATACCTGGTGAAATACAATTATTTTGGGTCCGGACAGATCGCTCTCGTGGTTGAGCAGGGCTACGAAATAGGCCGCAAGTCCATTTTGAGACTGGCGGGGAACGTAGAGGACGGGAAGATTAACGTGTTTGTAGGCGGAAAAGTAGTTCCGGTGGCCAAGGGCCGCCTGCTGGCAGAAGAGCCCTGTCTTCAGCCCCCCTGTTTTTAACTCATAAAAATCCGATCAAACTCTCGGAAACGGGAATGCCGGACCGGTGTAGGCGTGGGCCAGTTTGAAAAATCAGTGATAAGGATCGGGGCTAGGTGTTCAAAGTGGCGCTGAACAGGCCCCCGGTGTGGGGGCCTGTCTGCCGAAGGTAGTATGCTGAAAAATCAGCAGTGATCAGCAGGCGCATTAACTTTGCTGCTTCTTTTTCTGCAGTGCCCGCAGCACCTTTTCGGGGGTGATGGGCAGGTCGGTGAACCGCACGCCGATGGCGTCGGCCACGGCGTTGGCGATGGCCGGGATGACCGGCTGGATGGGCCCCTCCCCCGATTCTTTGGCCCCGAAGGGGGCGGTGGGGTCGTAGCTTTCCACGATGGTGGAGTCGATTGCCGGCAGCTCCATCGCGGTGGGGATCTTGTAGTCGTGCAGGTTGGGGTTTAAAATTTTCCCGTCGGGAGCGACCTTGATTTCTTCGTAGAGCGCCTGGCCCATCCCCATCAGGATCGAGCCCTCCACCTGGCCCTCCACGCTCATGGGGTTGATGGCCTGCCCGCAATCCCCCGCCTCGGTCACTTTCAGCACTTTGACCCGGCCGGTCTTCAGGTCCACTTCCACCTCGGTGACCTGGGCCGAAAAGCCGAAGGTGGGGGACTGGCCGATTTTACCGCCCTGGAATTTGCCGCCCGTCCGGGGCGGGGTGTAGTGCCCGGTGCCCACCAGGGGCCCCTGGGCGTCAATGTACTTTTCCACCGCCTTGTACCAGTCCATGGCCTTTTTCGGTTCAAAGCGGGAGAAGATCCGGTAATTCTTGGCCGTCAGGTGCTCGGCCCGGACGCCCAGTTCCGCGGCGGCGATGGCGAACAGCTTTTTGTTGATTTCGGCGGCCGCCATTTTGATCGCCTGGCCCGTCCCGTAGGTCACCCGGCTGGCGAAGCTGCCCAGATCAAAGGGGGCCAGGGTGGTGTCCCCGGAGACCACGTGCACGTCCTCGTATTTCACGCCCAGCGCTTCGGCGGCCATCTGGGCCATCACCGTGTCGGAGCCCTGCCCGATGTCGGTGGCGCCGCAGTACAGGGTCACGCCGGCCTCGGTGTCCACCCGGATCATTGCGGAGGAGTGCGGCTTGTAGGACATGTACAGGGTATAGGCCGTGCCGGAGATATAGTAGCCGCCGGCCAGGCCGATCCCCCGGCCGAAGGGAAGCTTGCCGTGCTTTTCCAGGTACCCCGACTTTTCCACCGCCGTCTGCAGGCATTTCTTAAATTCCGAATGGGGCACGTACACGTTGCTTTTGGTGGTGTACCCCGACTCCACGGCGTTGCGCATCCTGATTTCATATGGGCTGATTCCCACCATCCCGGCCAGTTCGTCCAGCATGCTTTCCATGGCGAAGCGGGGCTGCACCCCGCCCAGGCCGCGCATGGCCCCGGTGGTGGGTTTGTTGGTGAAGACCCGGCGGCCCCGGAAGCGGGCGTTGGGCACCTTGTAGGGCAGGTGGATCATGGCTGCGGTGTAGAAAAGGACCACGATTCCCCAGCCCGCGTAGGCTCCTCCGTCCAGGATGTTGTCGAAATCCACCGCCTGGATGAGGCCGTCTTTATCCACGCCGATTTTCATTTTGATCAGGCAGGGGTGCCGCCCTTTATGCTGGGCGAAAACCTCGCTGCGCTCGTAGGTTACCTTCACCGGGCGGCCGGTTTTGCGGGCCAGCAGGGCGGCGCACAGTTCCGCCGAGGACACCTCGCCTTTGCCCCCGAAGCCCCCGCCCACCGTGGGCACGGAAACCCTGATTTTGTGCATGGGCATCTGCAGCACCAGGGAAAGGGTGCGGTGGAGGTAGTGGGGGATCTGGGTGCTGGCGTACAGGGTCAGTTCCCCGTTCGGGCTGAAACCGGCCAGGGCCGCGTGGGGTTCCAGAAAAGCGTGGTTGACGTAGGAAGTCTTGAACTCTCTTTCCAGCACGTAGGCCGATCGGGCCAGGGCCCCGTCCGGGTCGCCGAACTCCTGGTTGCCTTCGTACATGATATTGTACGGGACGTTTTCGTGGATGCGCACGTCGTCCCGGGCCATGGCTTCCAGGGGGTCCAGCAGGGCCGGCAGGGGCTCGTATTCCACCGTAATCAGCTCCAGGGCTTCTTCGGCGGTTTCTTCGTCCACGGCGGCCACGGCGGCCACGCCTTCCCCGCTGTAGCGCACCTTGCCCACGGCCAGGGCGTACTCCGTCGGGTTCTGGGGAACGATTCCGTAAGGAATGGGGGCTTCCTGGCCGGTAATCACCGCCTGCACCCCCGGGAGCGCCAGCGCCCGGCTGCAGTCGATGTTTTTGATGATCGCGTGGGCGTAGGGGCTGCGCTTGATTTTGCCGTAAAGCATCCCAGGCAGTGTCAGGTCGTCGGTATATTTGGCCTCCCCCCGGGCCTTTAAAGCGGCGTCCTTGCGGGGGACGCTTTTGCCTACCGCTGTAAAGTTCCGGTCAAGATCGCGATCGATCATGATTTCACCTCCCCGTTGGCGGGCAGTGCCCCGGCGGGTTCCCCGGCGGCGGGCTCTTCAGGAGGCGGACCGGCAAGGTTTCCGGCGGTCAGGGCGCGGGCCGCGGCGCCGACCGCCTCCACGATCTTTTTATACCCCGTGCAGCGGCACAGGTTTCCGGCCAGCCCGCGTTTGATTTCCTCTTCTGGAGGGGCCGGGTTGCGGTCCAGGAGCGCCTTGGCGGACAAAATCATGCCGGGGGTGCAGAAGCCGCACTGGATCGCCCCGTGATCCACAAAGGACTGCTGGAGGGGGTGGAGGCGCCCGTTTTCCGCCAGCCCTTCGATGGTTGTGATCTTTTTCCCCCGGCAGGCGATGGCCAGGGTCAGGCAGGAAAGGACCGGCTCGCCGTCGACGAGCACCGTGCAGGCTCCGCAGTCGCCCTGGCCGCACCCTTTTTTGGTGCCCGTTAAGCCCAGCTTTTTGCGCAGGACGTCCACCAGCAGGTCGCGGGGACTGACCGGCACGGCATATGTTTCCCCGTTGACCTGCAGCTCAATTAATTGTTTCACGAGCATAACCCCCCTTTGTTTGGCCCGGCGGTCAGCGCGTAAAAGGCCTGTTGGAGCGCCCTTTTCACCACGACCGCCGTCACTTCCCGGCGGTATTCCGCGGAGGCCCGCAGGTCGGAGATGGGTTTGGCTTCCCCGGCGGCGATCCGGGCCGCTTCCTCGATGGCGGCAGCGTCCAGCCGGCGGCCGGCCAGCGTGCTTTCCGCCTGCCTGGCCCGCAGCGGCGCCGGCGCCACGGAGCCCATGACGATCCGCACGTCCCGGCAGGTGGCCCCGTCTTCGTCCAGAACCAGGTTGACCGCCGCGTTGACGATGTCGATTTCCATGGCGTCCCTTAAGCCCAGGCATTGATACCGGCTGGCGGAGTTCGGCGGCGGCTCCGGGAGAAAGAAGCCGGTCAGGATCTCCCCGTTGCGCAGGGCCGTTTGCCGGTTTCCCAGGATGAAATCCGCCAGGGGCAGCTCCCTTTCCCCGGCCCGGCTTTGCAGCTTTACTTTCGCCCCCAGGGCGATCAGCGGCGGCGGGGTTTCCGCGGCGGGGGAGGCATGGCAGCTGTTCCCCCCGATGGTGGCCATGGCCCGCACCTGCGCCGATCCCAGTTCCCCGGCGGCCTGGTGAAGGGCAAAGTATTTTTCCCTGACCACCGGTGAACGCTCCACAACGGCGATTTTGGCGGCCGCGCCGATGATGAGTCCCTGCCCGGGCGTGTAGCGGATGCCGTTTAAGGCGGCCACGCCGGTAATGTCGATCAGGCACCGCGGGCGAATCACCTTATCCTTCATCATCAGGAGCAGGTCGGTGCCGCCGGCCAGGATTTTGGCCCCGTCCCCGAAACGCTCCAGGAGCGCCAGGACCTCTTCCACGGTGCCGGGGGCAAAATACTCAAATTCAGGCAGCAGCAACTGGATTCCTCCTTCCTTAATCCAAAATTCATTCCTGCTTGCCGTTGTTGGCCAGTGTCGCCAGGGCGGCCTGCAGAAAATTTTCTTCCGCCTCCCGGAAGAGGGAGAGGTTTTTAATGATGGCCTTCTTTTTAGCGAATTTCTTGGCGTTAGCGTTATTTCCGCCGGCGTGGTTGCCCTCGGCGCGGGAAAGCTCCCGCAGGCGTTTTAAGTTGGACCTGACTTTAGCCAGCCTTTTTTGCAGGCAGGCCGCGATTTCTGCTTCGGAAAGAAGATCGGAGCACTCCAGGCCCACGTTCAAATCCAGGTAATACCACTCCAGCCCGGATAAGAGCCGCCTCGCTCCTTCGGCCAGGGCCTTCCGGCCGGGAGCGGTGATGTGGTACCGCTTGCGGGGAGGCATTTTCCCCTCCTTTTCCCTTTGGGAAACCAGCAGTCCCTTCTTTTCCAGCCTCTCCAGCACCTGGTACACGGACGCAACCCCGATTTTCACCCACATCCGCATGTTGCGGCTTTCGATCTGCTTTTCCAGTTCGTAGGCGTAGGACGGTTTTTCGTTAATTAAACTGAGCAAAATGAGTTCAATGTTAGAAAGCACTTTGTCGCGAATTAACCTCCGGCACAAGTATTCATTATAGTACTATATCCTATAGTACTTTTGCAATATCATACCACACGGTAAATTCCTTTGCAAAGGTTTTTTTCTTCTTGCTGCCGGGCTATCCCTCGGGGCTTTCTAATTCCCGCAGTTTGCTGGCAAACCAGGCTGTATGGAGGTCTTCGTCGATCAGGTTGTTCCAGAGCAGGTTAAAGAGTTCCCGGTCGCCACCCGCCTTAAGGATAAAAGCTTTATAGTCCCGCATTGCTTTTTCTTCCAGCTTGATATTCGCCTTTAACACGGCAATGGTGCCGATCCCGGCCAGCACCTTGCCGGCGATTTGCCCGGTAATGGGGGCCAGTACGTCGCCCAGCTTTGTGGGAACGCCCCCCCGGCTTTTGATTTGCGCGGCGATATTATCCACGTGCTGCTGTTCGATGCCGGCCACCCTTTCCAGCACCCGCTGCAGGTAGATGTCCTCCTGCCGCTTACTCTGGGCCGTGTAGAGGTCTACCTGGTTCAGTTCCAAACTGTAAAACCAGTTCAGCCTGCTTAATATTTCCTCCTTTGTTAGAATGGCCAGTCACCCCCCCTTCTTTTAGCGGTTGCTTTTCCCGTCGCCACATTTTCTATTGGTCTTAGTCTTTCCAAACCGGCCGGCAGTATTTCGGAAGTTTAAAAAAGCTTTCTATTTCCGGGACGGAAGTTTTCTGGGTAAAATTAAAAAAACGGAGAAAAAGGAAGGAAAGGCAAAAAAGGGATTTGCTTTTTACGGGAGGCAAATGGCCTGGCCAACCTGCAGGTTCCAGGGGTCGAGGTGGGGATTTAAGGCCAGCAATTGCTCAACCGTCGTCCCGGTGGCGCGGGCGATGCTGGACAGGGTATCGCCGGCGGCGACTATCCAGTAGACGCCGGATGGGCAGACTTGTTCGGGGAGGCAGATAAGCTGCCCGATTTGCAGGTTATTTGGGTCAAGGCCGGGATTGAGGCGCTCCAGTTCAGCTACCGTCGTACCCGTACGGAGCGCGATCAGGTGCAGTGTATCTCCTGCTTCCACTCGCCAGTAACGTCCGGATGGGCAGGGCGGTTGGTTGAGGTTCAAAAGAATCACCTCTCTGAGGAATTTCTTTCCAATATTTTATGTACAGGTATAAATTAAGGTGCACGTGGTCTTATCTTTTTAGAACGGAAGGCACCTTCATTACACCTTGTTACACCTTACGGCGAGTTCTCATTTTTATAACTTAATACTTGCAGAAGACAATTGTTGTATGATACAATTGAGTGGGTGAAAGAAGATGGAGTTGCTAACGGAATTGAAAACAGAAGCCAGCCGGTTGCGGCATCTGCTGCTGGAATTGAGCCGGGCGACGCAGCTGCTGGAAAAAAGCGAAGTGGGCTGCTGCGGGATCAGTTTATCCCAGTGCCATCTGTTGCTGGAAGTTTCCCGCCGGGAAGGAGAGGGCGAGACCTCGCTGAGCGACCTGGCCGCGTTGCTGGAGCTGGATTTAAGTACCGTCAGCCGGGTGGCGGACGGCCTGGTCCGGCAAAATCTCCTCAAAAGGGAGATCGACAGCCAGGACCGGCGCAGGTCAATCCTGACCTTAACGGGCGGCGGGAAGGAGCTGGTCGAGAACATCAACCGGAACATGAGGGCATATACGCAGGAAATATTAAAACAGATTCCGCCGGAAAAAAGGTCGGCGGTCCTGGAAAGCCTGGGTTTGCTGGTGGAAGCCATACAAAAAATAAAGGGAGGTTGCTGTCGTGAGTGATTCGTCTGATTCCCTGAAGGAAGCGGTGCGGGAAAAGTACGCCGGGCTGGCCCGTCTGGCCCGGGACGGCGGGAAGGGGAGTTGCTGTTCCCCCGCCGGATCTGCCGCCGGATTTTGTTGCGCGGAAAATTATAGTGCCGGGGAAGTAGCGGGACTGCCGCCGGAATTGCTGGCGGCTTCCCTGGGCTGCGGCAATCCCACCGCTCTGGCGGATCTAAAGCCGGGGCAGGTGGTTTTAGACCTGGGTAGCGGCGCCGGGTTAGACGTCTTGCTGGCCGCCCGCCGGGTGGGGCCGGCGGGAAAGGTCTACGGCCTGGACATGACTGACGAGATGCTGGCCCTGGCCCGGGATAACCAGAAGAAAAGCGGGATCACCAACGTCGAATTCATCAAGGGCGACATGGAAAACATCCCGCTGCCGGACAACCACGTGGACGTGGTGATTTCCAACTGTGTTATCAACCTGGCCGCCGATAAAGCTAAAGTGATCCGGGAAGCTTTCCGGGTGCTCAAACCCGGGGGCCGGCTGGCCGTATCAGACATGGTGTGGCAGCGGGAAGTGCCTGCCTGGCTGCGACAAAGCACTGAACTGTGGGCGGGCTGCGTGGCCGGCGCCCTGACCGCCGAAGAATACCGGCGCCTGCTGGCGGCGGCGGGTTTCGCCGATACCGGCCTGGAGGTAACCCGTGTTTTCAGCCAATCGGACCTGCCGGAAGGGTTCCTGACGGAGGAAATGGAGAAGGAGTTACTACCTTACGCCGGTTCCCTTGTGAGCGCCTTCGTCCGGGCGCGTAAACCCGGGAGTGAAGGAGGGGGCGGCGCATGCTCAAGGAAGGCGGAGACGGCCCGGGGTGAGTGATCTGGTTTTCGATAGCGCCCGCCCGGCCGACCGGGAGGCCGTCTTCTCTTTGTTGAGGGAAGCCGGTCTGACCACGGCCGGAATAGCCGAAGACCTGGCCCACTTTTTCGTGGTCAGGATCCTTTCGGAGGTGGCCGGCGTGGTGGGGCTGGAGTACTACGGCGAATGCGCCCTGCTGCGTTCCCTGGCGGTGGTGCCGGCGCACCGAGGGAAAGGTCTCGGCCGCCGCCTGGCAGCCCGCGCCCTGGAAGCGGCAGCCGCGCACGGGGCGCGGGAGGTGTACCTGCTGACCGTAACGGCGCCGAACTTTTTTGAGCGCCTGGGCTTTGCGACGACCGACCGGGAAGATGTCCCCGCCCCGGTGCGGCAGTCCCTCGAGTTCCGGGAAGTCTGCCCGGCGTCGGCGGCGGTGCTGAGGTTAAAGGGGAAGAGGAGTTAACGGGAGTTAACGGGCGTAAGGATCGCCCCGGTTTATCCCCCGAAGAATTAATATCTGGCGAATAATATTTGTAATAAGGTTCCTGAATGAGAATATCTTCCTTCGGGAACCTTTCTTTGCTTTATAGCGTCATTACTGATCGAAGACTGCTTAGCTTCCAGACCCGGGGCACTTTTTTTATAAATGGGAACTAAAGCCGCCTTTTTCCCGTCTTAATTTATAGACTGGTTTGGTAACAGTTCCTCAATGGGTAGTCAATAAAAGAGGTTTTGGCCCACCTGCCTTTGACTTTAGGGTCCAAAGGTGTTGCCAGGAGAAACGGCCGCCCCCAGGGGGAGCAGCTGGATTTAACGGAGGCTTTCATAATGAAAATACTTTTTATTTACCCCGATTATAAGATCAACATCGATCCCTTTACCAAAAGAGTCACCGGGATCGAAAAGGGCGGCTGGTATATGGAAGGGTCGCTTCGCTGGCGGCTGTTTTAAAAGAAAACGGCCACCAGGTTTCTCTATATCACCTCACCGCCCCGGTAGAAAGAAAAGAATTCCAGGCGCATCTAAGACAAGGCTCCCCGGATTTAATTGGTTTCGTGGCTATGACCAGGGGGTTTCCCGCCGTCCGGGAGTACGCGCGCTGGGCCAAGGATGCGCTGGATGTACCCACCATCTGCGGAAGCTACCACCCTACCACCATGCCGGAAGAAGTAATTGCCGCTGAAGGAATCGATATCCTTTGCCGGGGGGAGGGAGAAGAAGCTCTTTGCGAACTCGTCAAGCGCCTGGAGGCCGGGGAAGATTATACCGGGGTGCTTAATCTCTGGGTGAAAGAAAACAACCGGGTCTACCGGAACCCGGCCCGGCCTCTGCTCGAAGACATCGATCAACTGCCCCTTCCCGATTTCGGCCTCTTTGATTTTTCCCGCCTCCTGGCCACGCGCATTAAAACCGCCGTGGTGATTCTTTCCCGGGGATGCCCGTACAGTTGCACCTATTGCTCAAACAGCAAATTCCGGGAGATCTACCCCAACAAGCGGCACTACGCTCGCTTCCACAGCCCGGAATACGCCATTGAATACCTGCAAAAGTTACTGCTGACCTGCCCGGAGGTCGCCTATCTCAACTTCCGCGACGACATTTTGCCGTGGCAGGACGACTGGCTGGCCAATTTCGCCAGGCTGTACAAAAGAAAAATAAATCTGCCCTTTATCTGCAACTACCGGGCCAACCTGTTCAACCTGGAAACGGCCAGGATTCTTCGGGAAGCAGGCTGCTACCAGATATTTTTCGGCGTGGAAAGCGGCAACGATTACATCAGAAACGAAGTGCTCAACCGCAACATGTCCTGCGAACAGATTATAAAAGCCTTTGCCGCCTGCCGGCAAGCGGGGATCAAAACGGTAGCCTACAACATGATCGGCCTTCCTTACGAAGACAAGGCGCGAGTTTTAGAGACCATTAAACTAAACGCCGCGATCAAGGCAGACGTTTCGCTGAGCCCCATTTATTACCCGTATCCCGACACCTCTTTATTTGCGCTGGCCGTCCGGGAAGGTTTTGTCCCGGCAACCTACGACTACCGGGAAGACCGTTGCCTGGAACAGCCCACCCTGCCCTTAAAGCAGCTCTTTTTTGCCCGCTATTATTTTAAAACTTTTGTCCGGATTTACCTGCTGCTCAACCGCCTGCCTGCCGTCCTGGCCCGCCCCCTGGAAAGACTGGCCGACAGGTTATTTTCCAGCCCGCGCCTCCCCCACGGTTTGCTGGTGAAAATCGCCGAAAACGGGGAGCAAGGAGTGCGCAGAGCAAAAGATATTCTCCGGCTCCGGTTCCCCCGTATTTATCTCGGAATCCGCAATCATTTCCGGGCGGTAGAAATGACAAAAAGATCTAAATTGAAGGCAAGTCTGTGGATGAAAGGAGAGCGCAAAATATATCCAAGCCATGACCGATGACCTGGCGGCCTGCCTTCCTGATCGCGCCGCGCGCATGGTGGCCTTTTCAGGTTGGGCTTTAAAGAGTTGGGTGTTTCCAGTCAGCTCTCTCGCCTGGTACTCCAAAATGACCGGCCGTTTCAGTTTGGTGCTTTCCAGCTGTGTAATCAACCTGGCCGCCGATTTAGCAAGCGCCGCAAACACGCTGTTAGCTATGGTGTGTCAATTATACTGTTTCCGCTTCGTCTACTAACCGTTTCCATAATGATTCAACGTTTAATTTCTTTACCCACTGCTCCAGATAACCTATATCTAATTTCCCATATTGTACTTCATAAACCCGGAGGGCATCTGTAAATTGCTTCTCACTTCCGCCGGAGAGTTTTGCCCATCTCAATTTGGCTAAGATTGTATCTTCTGGACTTGAAACCAGCATTTTCAGCCCCATGAACTCTTCACAAATTTTGCGCGAAAAACGCGACTGGTCAAAAGGTTCGTCGGTTAATATCCAAAAGTCAACTTTATCCCCAGTGTTTACGTTAATTAAATTAAACATACTCTGCCTGTTAATTGCGTCAACAATGCTATCTTCATCTATGTAAAAATCGGGTGGAGGAAAAGCTTCGACTAATCTCTTTGCTCCTGACTTCTGAATAGCAATGACCATATCTATGTCATGGGTAGACCGTGGTTCACCCTGTAAGCTTGAAACAATAGAACCTGTTATCATATATTTGATTCCAGCTTGATCAAGTACTTGAATAACCTTCTTTAATAATGCCTGTTGTGACATTTAGCCAGACGCTCCAAAAGTATTTTTTTGAATTCTTCATCGCTAAGATTCGGATATCTCTTGCGTAACCCATGAATAAAAAGCTGCCTGGTAAATTCAGACAACTCAAATGCTTTAAGTAACCTTTTCTCGGGCGACATTTGACGAAGCACCTGAATATATATCTTATGATTTGGACGTTCTTTAATATCCATAGTTCCTTCGCGACCTCCTGATTACCTGGTTTGTCTACCTGGCAGCTAAGGAAAACGAATTATCATCTCTTCTGGTTGTCCTTTTTCTGCTCCAATACTAGCCGCAGCGACTTCCCTTTAAAAACTTAAATAGTAGTAATTTACGTCTAAATGCTAATCATTGCCCGGAAACACTTTTTCCTTGTGGCAATGGATAATGATAACTGAGGTACATACTTCTACCTGTTGCGATAAATTTCCTGCATAGCATTGGGATGTTTATCTTGCCCTTACTCCGTCAAATCGAGCCTTTAACATACGAGTACTTCCTTACCAGAAATATACATCTCACTTTCTTTCTTTGTCAAGACGATTCCGGCTAAAGAAAATCAGAGGAATTGGCAATGTGTACCTTTTTCATTTAATGCCGCCGGGAATACCCCCTAATGAATTGGGGGGAAGTTCAATGCAGGTAAAGGGTCAGCCAGAATTCCCCGCCTTTTTCTTCCAAACTCCATCTCATTCTTTTTTATGTTCCCACTGGGCAAAGCGAACCAAATTATAGGCCGCTAAAAGCCAGGTGAAATACAGGTATGTGACGGCATAATTATACTCTTCTACTTAAACGGCTATTGCACGATCCCGGCCCGGCAGGCGTTCAGCCTTGCGTGGGCGGCCCGGTTGCGCCGGTAGAAACCCACGAACTCCCGGAACAATTCGGCGTACTGTTTCCGGTTTTCGGGGTTGGGCCGGAACGTTTCCGCCACGGTTACGTGCTCCGGCATATCGTCAAAGGTCATGGCGCCGATGCCGACCGCGGCAATCAGGGCCGCGCCGCGGACGTTAGCGGCCACCGGCTCTTCGACCCGCTGGATGGTGCGGTCCAGAACGTCCGCAAAGATCCGGCACCAGAGGTCCGAACGGGCCCCGCCGCCAATGATGCGGATGGGATCGAGACGCCGACGGACAAAGGATTCGACGGCCCCCAGGAGCCAGCGGGCGTTATAGGCCACTCCTTCGAAAACCGCCCGGATGATGTGCGGCCGGGTAGTTCCCAGGGAAAGGTTATAAAACCCGCTGCGGACGAAACGGTCCTCTACGGGGGTGCGCTCGCCACAAAGCCAGGGTGTGAAAATGACGTTGCCGCTTCCCGGCGGGACCGTTTCCGCCGCTTTTTCGAAAATCCCGAACACGTTTTCAGGGCTTGGGGCCTCTCCCAGTCCATCGGGGTGAAAAAGCAGGTTATCCCTTAAAAAATTCAGGCAGGCGCCGGCTGTCTCCTGTTCGTTGGCGGCAAAGTACCGGCCGGGAATTCCTGCGGGCAGGGAGGCGATGTTATGTACAACATCCGTCCGCTTAAACGGCAGGTGGCAGGTGATCCATGAGGAGGTGCCCACGTACAGGTGGGCCTGGTAATCCCGGGTAGCCCCCGAGCCAATGGCCGCCGACTGGACGTCCGGACTGCCGGCCACCACGGGAACACCAGCCGGCAACCCCCATTCAGCCGCTACCTCCGGCCGCAAGGGGGCAAGCAGATCGACCGGGGACCGGAGATCCGGCAGCTTTTCCCGTTCGAGACCGGCCAGCCGGAGTAAGGCGGGGTCGTACCGGACCCGGGACAGGTTGCGATTGTCGGTCACCCAGTGGAGGGCGATGGAATCATACGTGGCGGCAAACTTCCCCGTCAGCCGGAGGTTCAGGTAGTCCTTGGGTTCCAGAAACTTGTACGTGGCCCGGTATACCCCGGGCTCCATGTGTTTCAGGTAAAGGATATGGGCCACCGGATCCTTCCCGCTGTGGGCCGGGATGCCGGCGGTTTTACGCACCCATTGCCATATCTTGTCAACTCCATAGCCCGCCACCCGGACAGGCCCGCCCGTGATCCGGCGAACAAACGGCTCCCCGCGGGAATCCATCCAGATGATGGCCCGCCGCAAGGGTTGACCGGCAGCGTCTACGGGGACGGTCCCCGACCACTGGGAAGTGCAGCCGACGGCAACAATCGAATCGGGAGGAACGGCGGCCTGCCCCAAAAGCCGTTTTACTGCCCGATCGATGGACACCCACCATTCCCCCGGGTCCTGCTCGGTACCGCCACCCGGCAGTACATACAGGCGGTTTGGTTCTGTTTCGAGAGCCGCCACTTTGCCGGTGGTGGTCACCAGAGCGACCTTGCAGGCTGTCGTTCCAAGGTCGATGGCCAGGATATGGGGCTGACGCGTCGCCACGCAGACACCTCCCATTCTACCTGAAAACGGGGCTTTCGCCCGCCGTTCGTTTGCCGTCGCTTAAGAGCTCCCGGGAAATCGAACGGCGGGCCGCCCATTTTCGTCCCTGTTGGTGGCACGAAAGAGGCATGGTGGTCTAATCCTAATCTCTAAACTTCGTACAGAAAGTCGAGATATGCCCTCAGGGCCTCTTGCGCGATCCCGGCCGGCATAGTGGCGGCCATACCGTAAATGGCTGCCGCGCCGTCAGAGACGCCGGGACTGGCCTTGGCCCCGGCCACGGCGTCCCGAAGGTCCTGCAGGAAGCGGGCGGCCACTCCCGGCTGTGTGTGCCGGAGGGTAACGGCAAGGTGAACGGCGGGCGGATGGTTCAGGGGATTCAGGCTCCAGCCCAGCTCCCCCAGACGGGCCATGACTTGAAAAATGTTAACCTCATCGGAGGTAAAAGCGATTACCCACAGAGGGTCACCAAGGATGCGCAACTCCGTAATCCGGGCAATTCCCTCCTTAATTTCGGCAGCCGTCTCCAGGATCTGGCGGGTCGCTTCCCGGTACCCTTCTTCACCCATAATCATCATGGTCGCCCAGCAAGCGGCGCTAAGGCCCCCCGGGCGGCTCCCCGCCAGCGTGGGCGATACGTACAGACCCCCCGGCCAGTCGGCGGTGGCGTAATACTGGTACCGGCGAAGGTTTTTTCCCCGGTAGAGGATGACCGAAGTTCCCTTCGGGGCATAGCCGTATTTATGGGTGTCGACCGAAATCGAGGTGACCCCGGGGACCCGGAAGTCAAAGGGGGGCACCGGGTACCCCAGCTGTTCAGCCCAGGGGAGGACGAAACCACCCAGACAGGCATCGACGTGGCAGCCGGTACCGTGCTCGCGGGCGACGGCGCCCAGCTCGGCAATGGGGTCGATGGTCCCGTAGGGAAAGCCCGGAGCGGACCCCACAATGACGGCAGTCCGCTCGCTCACCGCCTCTTTGACGGCCTTCACGTCCGCCCGGAATTCCGCATCCACGGGCACCCGGACCATTTTAAGGCCGAAGTAACGGGCGGCCTTGTCGTAAGCCGCATGGGCCGTTGTGGGGACGATCATTTCCGGCTCCGCGATCCCTTTTTGGTCCCTGGCCCAGTCGCGATAAGCCAGCATGGCCAGCAGAATGCTTTCGGTGCCGCCCGAAGTAACGACCCCGCAAATTTCCTCTTCCGGTCCCGCCGGACCGGCCCCCGGCAAAACCTTGCCGCCGCCGAGCATGTGGGCGGTCATCGCCACGATCTCCGCCTCAAATTTAACGATGCTGGGCCGTATGATAGTAATTGGAACGCATGATTAACCTTTAAGATTGATCCTTGAAAATTAAATAATGATATGGTCGTGATGATTTCATCGCTGCCGAGCCTGTGGATATGTGGGCAACGCGAAGTCGTTGTTCAAGCGCGTATGGACCCCTGTGGACCCCGGCACTTCGGGCGTTCACAAAGCCAGGTTATTTTGCCGATAACGAACTCTAAGCCTGGAATTGCATTTAAAGAGAACAGCTTGTGCCCATTACCGATGTCATAGCCTGGTAGGTTATTTCGACATTCTTTCAAAAGCTCCTGCTCATTAACTGGTCAATAATTTGTCGGAAGCAACAGGAACAAAACTGATACGTATTGCAAATAGCAGGGATGACGCCGGCTTAACCGGCAGCTTCACGAAAGAAGCTGCCCGCTGACGGTTACCCCGAACCAACGATCAAGGTTACCCCAAGGACAGAGTCGTTGACACCGGGCCGACATAATGTTATCATAAATGCAATCATGCTGTTAGGAGTGATAAAAATGTTGCGAACTCAGATTCAGCTTACCGAGCGGCAGTTTGCCGCTTTAAAGGCCCGGGCGGCCGCTGAAGGAGTTTCCCTGGCCGAGTTAATCCGCCGGTGCATCGATCAAGCGCTTGCTTCTTCAGTGGGTCCGGAGCCAACAGAACGAATCCGGCGCGCTGCCGCTATTGCCGGCCGTTTCCGCTCCGGTACGGGAGATCTGGCGATTAACCACGACAAATACCTTGCGGAGGCTTTTGACAAATGAGTGTTTACGTGGATACCTCGGCTTTTCTGGCCGTTCTGGACGCCGACGACGAAAACCACGAAGCGGCAAAAAAAGTATGGACCGATCTGCTGGAGTCCCGCGAGGCCATTGTCTGCAACAGTTACGTGCTGGTGGAAACCTATGCCCTGGTGCAGCACCGGTTAGGCATGGCGGCAGTGAGGGCTTTTCATGAAGACGTTTTTCCCGTCCTGCAGTTGGAATGGATCGATGATTCCCTTCACCGGCAGGCCGCCAACGCCCTGCTCACCGCCAACCGGAGAAATTTGAGTCTGGTTGATTGTGCCAGCTTTACCACCATGCGGCGTCTGGGCATCAAAAAAGCTTTTGCTTTCGATAAACATTTTTCCGAGCAGGGATTTACATGCATACCGGCGGTTTTAACCTGATTTCCGAAGGGGGTTATGCACTTATGAATGCAACTTTAACCGCGCAGGTTTTAAATTTCATATTGATGCTGTGCTTTGTTTTTTTAATTATTTTTGTTCCTATACTGTTCATTAAGTTGGACAGGAGAACAAAAAACATCGAAGATTTGCTGATCAAGTTGCGAAAAGATTTGCTAAAAGGAAACTAAAACCTTGTTTTAGCTGCCGCTCTGGCTGCTGTGGCGTTTACTGCCAAACTATAAGCAAGTGGGGACGGTTCTTTCCTCTTCGGCGATGGACACGGCCCACGAGTTAATGGCCTTCCAATCCCGGAAATCACCGATCGGCGCCTTGAGGGCCTTGACGATCAGCTTCTCGGCCAGGTTGAGTTTTTTCGTATCCAGCACACCGTGGAAAAAGGCGATATCTCGGGGTCGGATGAGGTCAGCGATGGGCTGCAGCGTTTCAGGAAAACGCCGGCCCTTCATCAACTGGGTTGGATCGCCCTTGCCCGTAGGTCCGCTGGAGAAGAGCCACACCGGCCGCTCGGCCAGCGCCTTCTCGTTGTCCGCCAGTGAACGTCGCCGCCTCCTTGCGCCAACTGCCGGCGTACACCGCGCTGCCCAGCACCACCGCCCCGTACGGGGCCAGGTCGCCGACCCGACCCACAGACAGATGTCGTCTTCCGCCAGGTATTCGCCCAACTGCCCTTATTGAAGAGATTTACCAACTGCTCTTCTAATGATAGTCTGCGCCTCTTCCAATGTGTTGGCGGCAAACAGTTCTTCCATTATGCCGCCCAGGATTTCCAGGCTGGCCACCCGCTGGGCTTTTTCCGTCACTTCGACAACGTCTGCATTAAATCTTCGCGCCATGAATTTACAGATATCCTCCCGGGCCCTCTCAATCTTTCCTTCAATCTTTTCCTTTTCATGCCAACTGGTGGTAATCTGCATGATTAACTCAGCCCCTTTTGATCTATTCTGCCCCCCCGGCCGGCAGGGGAGTCGTGGTCCTAGGGAAACTGCTGGCGGGATGCGTCATGACCCTGGCCACGGCGGCCTTGCTTTTCCTTCTGGGGTGGAGCGTCTTCGGCCTGACGGTGAAGGGGGACGCGCTCCTGTTTGTCCTGCTGGTGCTGCTCACCACCCTTACCTTTGCCGCCGTAGGGGCCTGGCTGGCTTCCTCTTCCGAAAGATCCGCATCACCCACCCCCTTTCCATGGTTCTGTCCGTCGGTTTCTTTTTCTTCGCCGGCGGCTTTACCAGCGTGCCCACCCTGCCCACTGCGGCTCGGAGCCTGGATCGTTTTTTGCCTCCAGCGTACGTCTATGAGTCACTGCAAGGAATCATGCACGGAACGCCCCCCGCCGCCGCGGGAATCACCGCGGCCGTCCTGCTGGCCACCGGGGTTTTAGTGCTGGGTCTTGCCGCCAGGAAATTTAGTACACCGTAATTATACTATGAAACAATTATTAACAAATCTGGAAGTGTGGATCCCTCAGGGTATATTTTTTATAGTTACAGACGGCAACAGTTTGCGCCCGCCAAAATTATCTTGATGGTAGAGCAGGAAATGTTTTATAATGCGAATTGTGATGCGCGTACTTGAAGACAAAGCCTGTTCATACCACGAAAACTACCTTTTCATCCTGGTTAACCTGACCATTTTCCTGGACTCGGTGCTGTACGGCATTATCGTTCCCGTGGTTCCTCATTACGCCACGGCATTAGGCGCCTCCCCCGCCCAGCTGGGGGTGATTTTTGCCGCTTATTCAGCCGGCCTTCTGCTGTTCGGCATCCCCGCCGGCATCGCCTGCGACCGGTATGGTTATAAACCGCCGCTGGTGCTGGGGATGGCCGGGTTGACCCTGGCCACGGTTGCCTTTGCTTTTTCCGGGCGAATCTGGCTTTTGACGGCCAGCCGCCTGGCTCAGGGGATCTCCGGGGCAGTTACCTGGACCGCTGCGATGGCCGTAGTGGCCGCCCTTTACCCGTCCCGCCGGCTGGGCCAAAGAATGGGCATCATGATGACCAGTGGCGGCATCGGGACCATTATCGGGCCGGTCCTGGGGGGCGCCTTTTACCAGTTTGCCGGCTACGCCGCCCCTTTCCTGGCTGTGGCTCTGGCGGGTACCGTGCTGGGGGTGCTCTTCTGGTTCAGCCATATGCCTGCAACGAAAGGGGAAGACGGAGGGGAAAATGGACGGCAAAACGAAGGGGAAAGCCGGGGCAGCTATCCCTGGGGCAGCCGTCTGAAGACGGAATTCAGACCGCTTTTGCAAAACCGGAAGGTGGGCTGGGTTCTCCTCGTCATCGCGGCCGGAAGTTTCGGCTTTGGGATGATCGAACCCCTTTTGCCGCTGGATCTCGAAAAAAGGTTCGGCCTGAACAGCGCCGGAATCGGACTGCTTTTCGGTGTGTTTTCCTTTTTCCTCGCCCTTGCCCAGCCTTTTTTCGGAACCCTTTCTGACCGTCTGGGGCGAAAGCCGCCGCTGATCGGCGGTTTGTTATGCACGGCGGTCCTGGTTCCCTGGCTGGCTCTGGCTCCGAATATACAAGTGGAGGCGGCCGTCCTGATCCTCCTGGGTGTTGCCACCGGGGCTTACTTCGCACCCACCATGCCCCTGCTGGCTGAGTCAACAGCCGGCGATTCCCCGGCCGACGGCCGTTACGGCACTACTTACGGACTGTCCAATACGGCCTATTCTTTGGGCCTGATCGCCGGGCCGCTGGCCGGCACCCTGATCGCCCAGCGGTGGGGCTTGTTTGCGGCCATCCTGGCTTATTCCGCTCTCCTTTTGCTGGTCGCCGCCGGGGCAGCGGCCCGGCTGCAGGAAACCTTAAAAAAGTAATGCGGGATGCAACTGGTTGGGAATCTGGAGGGCTTCCAGCCGGGCAGCGTCTTCAAGTTGCTGCTTACCCGGCCGGCCACGGTAGCCGTATTTTACCCCGGCGAGCATACCAGGGAACCCAGGGAACCGGCGCGGTTGGCAATCTGGTAGATGACGTGTAAACTATCTTGACAGGTATGCTGTAATCAGGTGATGATTGTGAATAACTATAAGTATAGAACGCAGCTTTACCTGGATGAAGATCATTACCGTTTTTTAAAAGAACAGTCTGCCCGTTACCAGATCAGTATGGCCGAAGTAGTCCGCCGCCTGCTCGACCGCGAACTGGAAAAAAAAGAGGAAATTAAGGAGGACGACCCTATTTTCCGGCTGGGGCGGGAAGGCTTTACGACCGGCCGCCAAGACGGCTCGCTTAACCATGACCGGTACATTTACGGCCGGTTCCCGAACCGGCAAACCAGAAAAAAGCAGGGTTCCGATGGTTAAAAGCAGGAAAAAAGAATGGCTGTTCATCGATACTTCCGCATTCATTGCTCTTTATGATCGAAGCGATCTTAATCATGAGGCGGCAGCCGGCTTTTTTACCCCGGCGAACATTTCTTCTTTAAGGGTTGTTCCGGTGACGACAAACATCGTTTTTGCGGAAGTGTACGCTTACTTTTGCCGGTTTCACCAGGTTGCCGTCGCGATCGGCGAAAGCATCCGGACCAGCGAAGTGTTAAAATACCTCCGGGTAGAGGAAGTGGATGAGCATTTAGCCTGGGAACTGGCCAAAAAGTACAACGACAAGGACTTTAGCTTTACGGATTGCCTGAGCTTTGCGGTTATGTCCAGGCTGGGCTGCCGGAAAGCTTTTGCCTTTGATCAGCATTTCCGGCAAATGGGCTTTGAAGTGTTCCCTGATTTTACAACGTGAGCTCACGGTTTAGGGTAATGTTTGACCTGCACGTTAATATGTGTTACACTTATTTACGTGGAGGTGATTCCCAATGGAGTATCAGAATGTTACCCTTTCTCTTCCCAAGGCAATCCTCAGGCGGGCGAAGCACATCGCCATTGAACGAGGGACGTCGCTTTCTGGACTTTTAACTTACTTGTTGGAAGAACTGACGCGCCGGGAAGATGCGTACTATCTGGCAAAGCAGGATCACCTGACAGATTTGGAAAATTATGACTTGGGAACAGGGGGAAACGCTGGCTGGGGCAGGGGAGAATTGCATGAGCGCCAGCGGTGAGCGGCAATTCGTAGATACCAACATTTTAGTTTATGCCCACGATAAATCGGCCGGCGAAAAGCATACCCGGGCAAAAGGGCTGGTTGCCGGCCTCTGGGAAACCCGGAGCGGTGTCTTAAGCGTACAGGTGCTCCAGGAGTTTTACGTCACCGTAACTCAAAAAGTCAGCCGGCCGCTTGCGCCCGAAGAAGCGTCGCGCATTATTTTTAGCCTCTCCCACTGGCATGTGCATACCCCTCTTGCCGTCGACATTCTGGAAGCAATTAAAGTCCAACAGCGGTACCAGCTATCGTTTTGGGACGCGATGATTATTCGTAGTGCTCAGGTGTTGGGCTGCGGCGTACTCTGGACAGAGAATCTGAACCCGGGCCAGGTTTATGGGGAGGTAAAAGTTTTCAATCCTTTCTTCTAAAGTAACTTTCGGGACCGCTCCCTGCTCGTAGAGCAGGCGGGTGCGCTCCGCTTTTTGGCGCGCCCCGGCCAACTCCGCTTCCGCCTGCGCCAGGGCGGCCCGCTCCTGGGCCAGTTCTTCCGACAGCGGGCTGCGCAAAAGTTTTTCCAGGGCCGCCTGCCCGGCGCTAAAGTTCGCTTCGGCTTCTTCTAAACGCCGGGCCAGGGGGGCGGTGTCCAGGCTGCCCAGCATTTGAGCCGCTTTGACCCGTTAGGGGATGGGAATTCACATCTCGATCTTTTGATAGAGCTCCGCCGTCTTGTTGAGCAGGAACCGGTATAATAATCCTCCTGCCGCCAGGAAAATTCCCAGAACCGCCAGAGAACCGGCCCACCAGGGCAGGAGAAAGGACAGACCAGCCGTCAAGGTGGTTCCGGTCGCCAGGAGAACGCCTGCGCTCAACATGGAAAACAATACGTTTAAGTTCCCCTGCATCGCCTTCTGGGGAGTTTCCCAGTCAAGGCTGGGCCGGACTAAATCAATCAGCAGCCCGCCGGTGTTAATGACGGCCATTACGGCAACGCTGAGCGCGCCGATCAAAAAAACGTCGCCAACGCTGCTGAAAAATACGAAAACGGCCGGGACGAAAAACGGCAAAAAGCAAAGTCCGTTGAGCAGCAGGGCGAAGGCCAGCTTGGCCTGCACCTGGACGTCCGCCCTGACGGGGGTAGCCTTGGAAATACAGAAAAGCTTTCCCTCCCGGGAGACGGCGGTGGCCGCCAGGGGGATGGCTCCGGCGTTAAAGGCGGCCACCGCCGCGACGGCAAGCTTAACGTAAGGGTGCGCACCGAGAAATTTCCTGATCTCTTCCAGGGACGGTCCGCCGGGCTGAATAAAGAAGACGAAAAAGACAAAAAACACCGGAAAGATAGCAGCAGGAATTACGTTCATCACGTAGACGGGCGTTCTGATGAATAACTTCCACTCCCGGCGGAACAGCGCCTGAAAAGGGCTTGCGGCTCTGGTCCGGATTGCGGAAGGCCGCGCCGCCCGTCTGGTGCCTATTTCCAGGCTGCGCCGGATTCCCCCGAGGAAAATTTTTTGCCCCAGTAAAATCAAGAGCACAAAAATGATCAATGAAGAGCAGAGGAAAAGGAGCAGGTTAATCACTCCTTCGCCGGTGCCCGGCGCGGCCAGGGCCTTCGTCGCCCACCAGGCGGGAGGAAAGAGGGCGCCCAGCCGTTCGGCCAGTTTCGCCGCCTGATCCGCCAGCCCGGCGATATTTTGGGGCTGGTGGAAAAAGGGGTTCCGCTGGAAAAAAAATTGCATTCCGATTGCCACACCCAGCGTAAGCAAATAGGTCAGCACGGTGAAAAAATCGCGAGCCCGTTTTTTGTTGGCCCAGTTCATCAAGGGCAGAATCAGCAGGGTGGCGAGACCCTGCGGCAGGACGGGGGCGCAAAGGAAAACGGCCAGCGCCGTAAGGTAATAAAGGAAGCCCGCCCTTTCGCCGATGGCGTAAATTAAGAAAGGGGGGAGGAAAACTAAAAGCAAAAAGATATACTGGTTGGTTAAAACCAGCAAAAACTTGCTCAGCATGATCTGCTGCGGTTTTAAGGGGAGGGGGAGGAGAATGGGGAGATCGTTGGAAAAATAAAGGACTGAAATGGCCCAGCCCAGCCCAAAAAAGAAGACCAGCAGTTCTCCCAGCAGGAAGGCCATTTCCAGCACCAGCCAGGGCTGCCCCAGCATTTTCCCGCCCGCATAGAAAGCACCCGCCAGCGAGAAGTACGTCCCCATCAAGATGAGGAGGCCGGCGCCCCCGCCCAGGGATAGCAACCACCGGCCGCCAGAGCTCTTTCTTTTGTTTAAAATACTTATATCTTAGGGCGGAAATGCCGTAATACACGTTAAAGCTCGTTTTCACCAGTGAAATGAAAGGGCGCACGAAACAGCCTCCGTTTTCTAGCTTTTCAGGTAGGCAAGGAAGCAGCCTTCCCCGCTTGCTATGCGGTTAATTCTAAAAAGATGCGCTCCAGGGTCTCTTTCTCGTGCTGTGCTTTGATTTCCGCCAGCGTTCCGCAGGCGATGATCCGCCCCCGGTTGATGATGGCGAGGCGGTCGCACAGCTTTTCCGCCACTTCCAGGATGTGCGTGGAAAAGAAGACGGTGTGCCCTTTGGCGCAGTGGCCGGCCATCAAATCCTTGAGCAAGAAGGCGGAGCGGGGGTCCAGCCCCACCATGGGTTCGTCCATGATCCAAACCGGCGGGTCGTGCAAAAGGGCGCCGGTCAGAACCAGCTTTTGTTTCATTCCGTGGGAGTAACTGCCGATTAAATCTTGGGCGGCGTCTTTTAGCTCAAAAATTTCCAGATAGTATTCCAGCCTTTCCCGGCGGGTTTCGGCGGGCACCTGGTAAACGTCCCCGAGGAAATTCAGATATTCGATCCCGGTTAATTTTTCGTAAACGGCGGGGTGATCGGGTACGTACCCGATTTTGCGTTTGGCGGCAAGGGGATCTTTCTCCAGATCAATCCCGTCGATCAGAATCGTTCCTGCATCGGGTTGCAAAAGGCCGACGATCATTTTTATGGTGGTCGTTTTGCCCGCCCCGTTGGGGCCCAGAAAACCGAAGATCTCACCTTTGCGCACTTTTAAACTGATGTTGTCGACCGCCTTGGTCTGCCCCCCAGCGTATGCCTTGGATAAATTAACCATTTCGAGCACTTATTTTCCTGCCCTCTTCCTGCATAACGAAAGGAATTGCGAACTGCTCTTCAAAACCGTAATTGAAGTTCCTGGTTTATATCACCGTATTAATATTATGAACAATCTTCATTCTGTCAATCAGTTCAACTCCGCATCACAATGTCTTCCAGCACGTCGGCCACATCTTCGCACGCGTCCAGGATCGATTCCATGGTTTCATAAACCTCTTTGAGCTGAATGATCTTAATCACGTCCTTGTTTTCGTTGAAAAGTATTTTTATGCTTTCCCGGTAAAGCTGGTCCGCTTCATTTTCCAGATCATTGATCCGGAAAGTATGTTTTTGAATGTGGGGCAGTTTCTTTTTCACCAGTAACTGGATGGCAGCCCCGATTTCCTCGATACAGTTTTCCGCCAGGCGGGCAAAGAGCTGCATGTAGGCGTCCGGTTCCCGGATGCCGTATAAATTGAGCCGGTCGGCGGAAGCTTCCAGGCCGTCTAAGACATCGTCCAGCTTAACGGTCAGTTGTAAAATGTCTTCCCGTTCCAGGGGGGTAACGAAAGTTGTATTTAAGGCTTTGAAGATGGCGTGGGTATACTGATCCCCCTGGTCTTCCAGCAGTTTGATGTCTTCGGCGTAAGCTTCCGTGTTTTGCAGGTCGCCGACGTCTTCCCGGAAGAGCCGGGCCGCCTTTTTCAGGTTTTCGACAATGAGCTGGAAATGCTCAAAAAAGAAATTTTCTTTCCGGTGAAACATTTTTTCTCTTCTTTCCCTGGCTGGTAGGTATTTTCCGGTTGTCCTTAAGCACCGGTGTTATAGACATTATATAAGCCGCTTTCCTTTTCCGGCAACCTGTCCGGCTATAAAAATTTAACTTTTTTCGACCGGATTTAATAAATTTAACATTTCCTTAACATTTGGACCAGGAAAGCATGGTAAGATACCAGATGGAGCAGTGGAAAGGGGAATTGGTCTTGCCGGGGTCCGGTTTCTACGTCATCTTGGCGGTGATTATCCTTGCGCTGGCTTTTGATTTTATCAATGGTTTTCATGATACGGCCAACGCCATTGCCACTGCCGTTTCCACCAAAGCACTTCCTCCCCGGCCGGCTATTGCGCTGGCTTCCCTTATGAACCTGTTGGGGGCGCTGGCTTTCACCGGGGTGGCCCAGACCATCGGGGGCAAGATCGCCGACCCGGTGAAATTAGAGAATGGGATGATGATCGTGATTGCCGCCCTGCTGGCGGCAATTGCCTGGAACCTGATCACCTGGTATTTCGGCATCCCCAGCAGTTCCTCCCACGCTTTGATCGGCTCCCTCACCGGTGCCGTCATTACTGCCGCCGGTTTTGGCGCCGTTAATTTCGCCGGTTTTCTCGGCATCCTGGAAGGACTGATTTTTTCCCCGCTGGCCGCCTTCGTGACCGGGCTGCTGGTCATGGCCCTGATCCGTTTCATCTTCCGTCGCGCGATCCCGTATAAAATAAACCGGCGCTTCCGGTTTCTGCAGATCTTTACCGCTGCTTTTCAGGCTTTTTCCCACGGTACCAACGACGCCCAAAAAACCATGGGCATCATTACTTTTGCCCTGGTGGCCGGCGGCTTTCAAAGCGCTTTGCAGGTTCCCCTCTGGGTCAAATTTTTGGCTGCGCTGTCCATGGCCCTGGGTACTTCTGTAGGGGGGTGGAAAATTATCAAAACGGTGGGTACGCGCATTATCAAGCTGGAACCAAGCAGCGGGTTTTCCGCCGATCTGGCGTCGGCTGTGGTCATTTTGGGATTCACCCTGTTAAAGTTTCCCGTCAGTACCACCCACGTGATTTCCTCATCCATTATGGGCGTGGGGACAGCCAGAAGGTTTTCCGCCGTTAAGTGGGGTACCGCGCAGCGGATCGTCCTGGCCTGGCTGCTCACCTTGCCGGTATCGGCCCTGCTGGCGGGAGTTTCCTACCTGATTTGCAATTTTGTCAACCATATTTAAATCCCGGGGAACCGTCCGTTCCTGTCCGGCCGCCCGAAAAAGTTTCTTTACCTGAACCCCGCCGGGGATGAATAATGTGGGCTCTTTGGCGAGTCGAAGGGTTTTCTTGATCTGGACAGGCAGGAAAAATGCAAAGCGGGAAAAAACGGGCGGATCGGCCGGGACCGGCAAAATCGCCGCCGGCCCCGGAAAAATGCCACTAAAATCAGTACCTGGACTTTTCCTTTTGTTCTTCGTAAAACTGCTCCACACCCACTTCCTTCATCCGGTCGTTCATCTTCCGCCACCTCGCCATTAATTCCGGATCGTACTTGTTTCTGGCGCAGGGATACTCGTCGCACTGAAAACAAAAGTCCACCCCTTTTTCCTTAAAACAGCTCCGGGCGGAACAAGGGGGGAACTGCCCTCCGCCCGACCGGCATCCCGGACAGCTGCCCCGGGTGAAAAAGACCAGCACCTCCTTAAATTCCGGGTAATGCTGCAAAGCCGGTACAAACCCGGCCAGCCGGGCGGCCACTCTTTCGTAATTCCCCAGGGTATCGAGCAGTTCTGTGCTTAGTTTTTTTACTTCTCCCTCGTTGTACGAAGAACACCTGGAGCAATCAAGGCCGCACGGCGCCAGTTCCTTTAAAATCACCTGGTAATCCATATTTTACCCCCTTTGTTTTGTTTTCGTTGTTCTACTCTGCTTGATGCATTTTCCGGGCAAAAGGTGCGGCCTGGCGAAAAATTTTTATCTTCTTTCCTTCAATACCGCCAACACCTTTTGAAACCACTGTTCGTCCGGGGCGCGCAAAGGAAGGTTCCGAAAAAGGGAAAGTACCTTTTCCATGGTGGCCGGGTCGCTTCCGCTGGCGAAAGCGGGATCGTTGAAATCGGGCGGGGCCGGGTTCCGCCGGCGCGCCTCCTCCCGGAGTGCCTCGTGGCGGCCGGCAAACTCCAGCCAGGAAGCGCAACGGCAGGCGTTTTCGGGGAGGACCCACTGACAGTGGCGGCCGAAAAAAGCGTTCAAGTTCCGGCGCGCCCGGTGCAGAAGCGCTTTGGTTGCGGATAGGGACCGGTTGAGCAACGCCGCTGCCTCTTCAATGTTCAGACCGAATATGTCCACCAGGGCGAAAGTGACCCGCTGCTCCAGAGGGAGGCGGGTGGCCATCGCCGTGAAGCACCCGTCCCGAATTTCCCTGATTGTTTCGTCAACCAGCAATTCTTCTTCAGGGGTAGGGGAAGGCGCGGACAGTTGCAGCCGGCTGCCTTCCTCCTCCAGTTGGGATTGCTCGTGATAACTTATTTCCATTGCTCTGGAGCGCTTTCGCTCTCTTTGCAAGAAAGCGTTCACGCAAATCTTCCGCAGCCAGGGCAGTACCGCCGATCTCTCCCGTAATTGTGTTCTGGCTTCCCAGGCGGCCAGAAAAGTTTCCTGGGCAAGGTCCTCAGCTTCTTCCCGCCGCCCCGTCAGGCGGTAGGCCAGGGAAAAAATGTAATGCCGGTGTTTGCGTACCGTTTCCTCAAAATCAATTGGTGCGCTATCGTCAATCGTGTTTTCCATTTTACGGAACCGCCTCCCAAACCTTTAGCTCATCCCTTTTTCCCAATCAGGATCCAGGAAATGTGGCGGTGGGTTTCCCCCGTGGCCCGCGGTTCAAAATATTCGTATTCGTATAATTCCCCGATCGTTAAAAAACCAAAATCTTCTTCCGGTTCGCTTTAGGTTTTCGGCAACTATCATACCTTGCCTGATGTCTGGTTTCAATACCATCGCTAAAAAGAATTGCCAGGAACCTTCCTTTAGTTCCGGGAGACGCAAAAAAGTACTGTTAAAAAATTTTTTCTCCCCCCTTGACTTTACCCTAAGGGTAAGATGTATCGTGAAAACATCCACCGGTGGAGGAGTATGTTGGTGTTTACAATCGGCCAGTTTTCGAAAATCTGCCGGGTGACCACCAAAACCCTGCGGCATTACGACGAGGTTGATTTGCTTAAACCCGCCCGGGTCGACCCGTTAACCGGGTACCGGTATTACACTATCGAGCAGATCGACCAATTTCGCCGGATCGCCCTGCTGAAAGAACTGGGGTTCGGCCTGGAGGCAATCAAACACCTTTTAAAACAGCCCCTGGACGCCGCGGAACTGGCGGCGGTGCTAAAGGATCAGGCGGAGCACATCCAGCAGCGGGTAGACGAATACCAACGGGTTTTGGCCAGGATCACCAAAGAAATCGATTCTTTGCAAAGGGGGAAGAATATCTTGCGGGCTAATCAGGTAAATGAGCCGCAAATCAAGGAATTGCCGGCAGTGCAGGTGGCTTCCGTCCGGGATCGCGGGCCGTACTCGAAAGTGGGGAAGCTCTTTGGCGAGTTGCTGGGTTTTATTAATATCCATAAGTTGGCCGTCAACGGACCGGGCATCTTTATCCACCACGATCCGGAGTACCGGCCGGAAGACGCCGACCTGGAGGTGTGCCTGCCGGTAGCCGGGGAAGCCCCCGGCGGCGGGCGGGTAAGCATCAAAAAACTTCCCGCCTCACGGGCGGTGTGCCTGCTGCACGTTGGGCCGTACGACCAGGTGGGCCAAACTTACGCAAGCATCCTGCAATATATTGCTGAAAAGCAGTTGACGATCACCGGCCCCTCGCGGGAGGTATACCTGGTGGGTCCCATGGGAGTGCCGCCGGAAAAATACGTTACGGAAATTCAGTTTCCCATAGCTTAGGGAAATCCTCTTGACTTAAACCGGAAAAATTTCCCGGTCCCTGTCTGGCCAGGGAGGAAAGAGAAATATTTAGTTAAATCATGAAAGAACGGCAACCTGAAATCGGATAAATTAGCTTTACTTTAAGAGGGTTCTTTCCGGTCAACCAAAAAAGCCGGTATTTACCCTTTCATCCCGGGAACAAAACCGCTCCGGCCGTCGTCAAATAGAATAGAAAGATTACCAGGCAGGAGATCGCCGGAAGGCAAAGGAGATGACTGGATTGAGCGTGAAGAAAGGCTACTGCAAATACCCGGCCAAGTGTCTGCTCCTGGGGGCGGCGCTGGTGCTGGCGTTGGTGCTGGCGCTCGGGGCGGCGGGCTGCGGACCAAAGGCGGGGCCGGGGCAGGCGCCGCCGGCGGGACAGGAGCAGGGGGGCGGACAGCCGCCGGCGCAGCCGCCGCCGCAACCGTTGCCGGAAAAGACGGCGGAAATTCTCGGGATCAAAGTAACCGCCGGCGGCGGTACGGTAAGGGACGGGACGATTCACCTCGCCTCCTTTGACCTGGGGCAGGGGACGATTGATTACACGCCGGCCGCGGCCATGTTTTCCCCGGACGGGCGCTGGGTTGCCTTTCGGGGCGGGCAGGAGCGGCCGGACGGCCGGACGGCCGGGCTGTGGGTCATGGCCCTGGATGGTTCCGGGGGAAGGCTCCTGGTCCGGGTCGGGGAAAAGGAATTGACCGGCGGCACGCTGCTTCTACAGCTGCTAGGCTGGACGCGGGAGAACCAGGTGGTTTTCGCCCGCCAGGGAACCCAGCCCGACGGCGCCCACCAGGGGCAGCGGGGAATTTCCCTGCGGACGGCCGCGCCGGATCAGGGCGAAGCCACGGAGGTAGCCTGGCTCCCCGTGCCGGAAGGCATGGTACGCCAGGTACAATTCCTCCCTGGCAAAGATAGCATATTTGTGCAGGCTGCCCGCGCCCTGTGGCGGGTGGATGTTGCCGAC
>JBFMBG010000023.1:0-17065 GCA_040755215.1 Bacillota bacterium
CTGATCCTTTTTCATTCTTTGCATCATTATTTCTTCGGAAATATTAACGGGTTTGAAACCGGCAAATATTCCCATTATCTTTAAAAATAGTTCTGCAGGAAGAACATCCATTTCCAAGCCCAATTTCCCTTTGCTAATGCCTGATTCTTTCAATTTTAAGAAAGCTTCCTTAAAACTGCCATTATCGAGGATTTTTCTATTATCTATCCATGTCTCTTTTAATACGAAATCTAATGCCCTTCTTACCATCAGAAAATAATCGTCTTGGGTTACTGCTAAAATACAAGGCTGGGCTGTTCCGGTATAATAAAAAATATCTCTGGAAAGAATCAGGACGGCTGCATCTATTTCCAGCTCCGAAAGCCTTTTTTGAAAAATTTTTAATCTCATCGTCTTATTCTTACTTAACATTTCCGGAACCACCTTTCCTAATTTTTTATGAGATTTTAATTATTTTAGCTATTCCGTTAATATATTAGGCGGACGTATGTTACTTCACTGATTCAAATACCAGGCTAAAAACATTATAGAAGAAAAAAATGGTGCTGAAAATCGCTCAAAAGGACGGAAAAGGTTATATCCTGAACTGGCTTCCAAGGGTAATTCGAAAGGGTGAATTTAATTCACCCGGGTGATTTTTATTCGCCAGGCAGGAATTTATTTTGAGGTGTCTAAAAATATAAGCAATCTGCATTTAAAGAGGGTTTTCAGAATAAGCAAGGAAAACTTATAATGAATCGATTCTCCTCATCCAAAAGGTTTAGCTTGAGAGCGTAGCGAGGTGATCTTTGTGCAGGAACCCGAATTATTGTTTGTTTGTAAAATAAATTCCAGCTTTAAAATTTCCAAAAGACTTAAGAACAATTTGCGGGAAGTTTTAAAGTCGGCCGTCGATTATTATGAATTTTCTTCCGCCGGCCTGCTCATTTTTGCCGACAAAACCCTGCTGGCCAGCTTAAAGGCAGCCCGGACCCCCGGAGAAAGCAAAGACAGGCCGGCCGCCGACCATACCGCCCTTTATCTTCAGGAATTTAATCAGCATGCCGGGCGGGCGGACGTCATGGCCCTTTTGCAGCCCTCCTTTTTTACCACGATTCCGGTGGTGCTGCGGGCTTTTGACCCGCTCAGCATCATGGAAATCGCCGTCTTCAAGATGTCTTTGGATAACCCCATAAACCCGGTCAACAAGGCGATTTCCCTGGGCAGGCATATTGCCGATATCCTGCAGGAATCCGTTTACCGGGGGCAAAAGCACGGCGCCTTAAGGAAGCTGTCCCTCTGGATGGAAACGGTCTGCACCATTAACTCTGTTTTAAATCTTAAACAGGTCCTCCACGTTGTAGCCCAGCTGGCGGCGGACATTTTCAACGCCCGCTGCGCAATCTTCCTGTTCGACGAACAAAAGGGCGCTATCATCCCGGAGGTGGCCGTGGGCAGCTACGATCCGGAACTGCGCAAAAAATTCAAGGCCCAAAAAGGGTTGCCCCCCTTTCCGGCTTTTGTAAAAATTATCAAGGAAAAAGAACCGCTGATTTTAACTCCCGATAACATCAAAAGCGGCCTGCCCGAAGAAATCATCAACGACTTTTCCTACAGCTGGGTGATTATGTTCCCGCTCGTGACCAAAGAAGGGGTTTTGGGGGTCATGCAGCTGGACCGGCCCCTGGAGGCCAAAGGTTTTCACCAGGAAGAGGTGGCCATCATCTCCGCCCTGGCCAGGGAAGCGTCCATCGCCATTGAAAACGCCCGCCTGGTGGAACACCTGGAGCAGAAGGAAAAACTCCTCCAGCAGATTCTGGCCAAGTCCATCGCCGCCCAGGAAGAAGAACGCAAACGGGTGGCCTCGGAAATCCACGACGGCGTAATCCAGGCGATTTTGGGAATCTGGTACCGGTTGCAGAAGCTGACCAACGAAAGCGCCCCTGGCGAGGAAGTCCGGCAGGAACTGGTCAAGATTCGAGATTTATTGGGCCAACAGATTAAAGATATCCGGAAAATCATTTATAATTTGCGGCCGGTCATCTTAGATACATACGGCCTGGGCCCGGCCATCCGCACCCTGCTCCGGAACCTGCAGGAGGAAAGCGCAATTAAATTTGAACTGGCCATGGAAGGCCCCAGCCAGCGCCTGCCGGCCCGGTTCGAAATGAACCTTTACCGCATCCTCCAGGAGCTGCTGGCCAATGTGATCAAACATGCGCAGGCCACCAAGGCCCAGGTGATTTTAATTAACGGGAAAGAAAAAACCGTTTTGGTGGTCAAAGACAACGGTGTGGGATTTAATTACACTCCTCCGGCAAGGGACAGGTCATACGGAAACCTGGGACTGGCCAGCGTTCAGGAGCGCGTGCACCTGCTGGGCGGAACGTGCCAGATCGAATCCCGGTTAGGCTGGGGAACCACGATCACCGTCACCATTCCGACGCCAAATCCATTAGGGGGAGTGTCCATAATGAACTAACGTTCTCTTGATTAACCCTAACCCCTATCCAGAAAATATCAGGCACAAAGTTTGCCAGGCACAAAGGCACAAAGTAAAAACACTTTTAACCCTGGCTCCTTTTGCCTATGTGCCTTAGTGCCTCAGTGCCTTGGGGTGCGCCTGCTATGAAAAATCGTTAATTTTCATCCTCTCTGGTGCTGCGTTAGCAGCAAGAGTGTCTAATTACTGACTGTTTTCAGGAGGTGTTCCCGATGTCCACCATCAAACTGCTCATCGTCGACGACCATCTGATGATCAGGGAAGGGCTGGCGGCCATGCTCAGTTCTTATCCGGATTTACAAATTGCCGGCGCTTGCGAAAGCGCTTTCGAGGCGCTGGAATTTCTCGCCCATACTGTTCCCGACGTGATTTTAATGGACATTAAAATGAAGGATAAAAACGGGCTGGACGCCACCCGGGAAATTAAAGCAAAATTTCCCGGGGTCAAAGTGCTCATCCTGACCATTTACGAAGATATGGAGTCGGTCCGGCTTTCCCTGCAGGCCGGCGCAACCGGTTACATTTTAAAACAGGTTTCCCAGGATAAGCTGGCCGAAAGTATCAGAAGGGTCTACTACGGAGAAACCGTTATCGACCCTTCCCTGATCGGTCAGCTGGTCAACGATTACGCCAAAATGACCCAGGGCTTTTTAACCCAGCTGAAAAGCCGGGTGGAACTTGAGGGCAAGGGCCTTACGCCCCGGGAAAACGAGGTGCTGAAATATCTGGCCCAGGGGCTGACCAACAAGGAAATCTCCAGTAAGACCCATCTGGCCATCGACACCGTCAAGACTCACCTACGGAGCATTTACCGGAAACTGGGGGTGAAAAACCGCTCCCAGGCGATTACCCTGCTGAACAGGCAAAATAAAGCCTTTGAGATTTGAGCGGGGCTGCCGGGACCGGGCCGGCTGGGCTTCGGAACGCCGCGTTTAAAAGCGGCAATTCCCATTCCCGGATTCGCCATGGTCCAGGCAGCTCTGCAGCGGTACCTCGCGCATCCCCTGAAAACAGCGCGGGGGCAGGGCGAGGTAACATTCCGTTGCCCATTCCAGGCGGCGGCGCATTTCTTCCCCGACCGCAGCGACAATTTTGCCCGGAACGCCGAGGACGAGCATATTCGGGGGGATTTCCATTTTTTCCGTAATCAGCGTTCCGGCCCCGATGCAGCAGCCGTCCCCGATGACCGCCCAGTCCATGATAATGGCTCCCATGCCCACCAGGACGTGCTCCCCCAGCCGGGGGGTATGCAGGATTGCTCCGTGGCCGATGTGGCTGCGGGGACCCAAAACGGCGGTATCCCCGGGCTGCACGTGGATAACGCAGTTTTCCTGAATATTTGACCCGTCTCCAATGACCACTGCGCCCCAGTCGCCCCGGATGCGGGCACCCGGCCCGATGTAGCAGTCCTCGCCGATGGTGACGTCCCCGATGACGGTAGCTTCCGGATGAATATAAGTTCCCCTGCCCACAGACGGTTTTTTACCCTCGAACTCATAAAACCCCAAACGGCCACCTCCCAAAAATTCTGAATTTGTTGCGGCCAGTGAACAATCAACCTCAGGACACCTTCACCACCAGGGCCGCACCGGTATCCCCGGCCGCGCATCCCGTAAACAGCCCGTAACCGCCCCCAAGGATAACCAGCTCTTCAATCATTTCAATAATTGCACGGCCGGCGGTAGGTCCCTGGGGATGTCCGTAAATAAGTGAAGAACCGTAATTATTGAATTTCATGACGTCAATGTTCATTTCTCTGGCAAGGTACAGATCGTTGGCCGCAAACGGGTTATGCGTCTTGATGGCCTTTATGTCCTCGATGTCAATCCCGGCTTTTTCCAGCGCCATTCTTGCCGCCGGCACCACTGCCATCGCCATATGAGCCTTGAGGGCGCGGGCATAACCATAGGAAACCACCTGTATTTCAATGCTGCTATCGGCACTCAGTTCCCGCGCTTTTTCCCTGGTGGATAAAATAATTCCACAGTTGCCGTCGGCCGGGTGGGTTTGGGTGCCGTATGTGTGCACCCCTCCCTCAATAACCGGTTTTAATCTGGCCAGTCCTTCCCTGGTTGTAGGAGTCACACCTTCGTCCGCTTCAAGCAACGCGGTTTCTTTTTTACTCTTTTTATATTCCACCGGGAACATGTAACGCTTCTGGAACTCCCGGTCATTGGCCAGGGCATCCTGGTACTGCTCGTAACGCCGGTAAGTTACCTCATCGCAGTCTTCCTTGGTAATCCCGCCGGCCTTTTTAACCACGTTCTCCGCCGTCTGGATCATGGCGACCCCTCCCCAGGGGTCGCGGTTGAAGTTGTCCATCGCCCAGTTTTCCGAAATCACCTGTCCGCCGGGACCTGCGGGATTGGGCCAGATCGTGTGGGGGGCGTTAGACAGGCGGTCGGTCATCAGACAGAAGACAGTTTGGTGAAGACCTGTTTCAATGCCCGCCGCTGCCAGACTCATACAGGTGGTGGAGGTGGAACACGCCTGCGGGATATGACAGCCGGGAATTTCCGTCGCTCCCATGAGGGCGGCCGCCCAGGGGGCGGCGTAAAAGGTGTGCAGCTGCCCGACGGTTTTTCCCAGATAGAGGTATTCAAATATTTTTGCCTCCAGACCCTTTGCCGCCAGCCACCTCCTGGCGGTCAGCGCCCCTAATTCAATGGCGTTTTCATTTTGCAGGCTCCCCTGCCAGCGGGCGAAGGGGGAACTGAAGTATCCGCGGTAAGGAATAAATGCTTTTGAGTACATAAAAATGCCCTCCTGATTAATTATTTACTTTTTCCCGTCATTTCCCGCCCTGCCTGAAAAGCCTTTACGTTCAGCTCCTTGAACTTCGGGGGGACCATTTCCGCGATGACGGCCCGCCAGACTTCGCCGGGTTCGGCTAAATAATTCGACAGGGCCCCGAGCAGCACCACTCCCGCCACGGCCGGGCTGCCCAGCTCCCGGGCCTTCGCCGCCCCTTCGATCCAGACCACCCGGGCGCCCGCTTGGCTTAAGGTATCTTCAATCTCCTTTTCTTCCGGGTACCTGGCCTGGCCCAGGTTCACTGCAGGCGGCATGATCCGGTAGCGGTTCACCAGGGCCGTCGCCCCGGGGGCCAGGAAATGGGGCCAGCGGGCCGCCTCCAGCATTTCAAACCCCAAAAGGTAGTCCGCGCTCCCTTCTTCAATTAAGGGGGAGTAGACCTTTTCCCCCCAGCGGACGTGGCTCTCCACCGCCCCGCCCCGCTGGGACATGCCGTGGACCTCCGACTTTTTCACGTCGTACCCGCAGCGCAGGCCCACTTCCGCTAATATATCGCTGGCCAGGATGGTGCCCTGCCCACCCACGCCGGCAAAGAGAAAGTCGATCTTTTTCATCTGCTCACCTCCTGACTGACTGCCTGGGTGATGGCGTTCTGGTTGCAGACGGCGGCGCAGAAGCCGCAGCCGATGCACAAAGAGGCGTCGATGGCCACGCCTCCTTCGACTTTGCAGATGGGCGAACAGCCGATGCGCAGGCAGTTGCCGCATTCGTTGCAGGCTTTAAGATTGACCGTGTAGGGGGCGTGGCGCTCCCTGGTGGAGAGCACGCAGGGGTGCCGGGCGACGATGACCGAAGGTTCCCCGGATTTAATGTGCTCTTTGATGGTTTCCACCACGTTTTTGAAGTCGTACGGGTTGACCACGTCTACTTTTTGGAAGCCGATCCCCCGGGCCACTTCTTCCACGCTGATCAGCGGCGCTTCTTCGCCCATTAAAGTTTTGCCGCTGCCGGGGTGCGGCTGGTGCCCGGTCATGGCCGTGACCCGGTTGTCTAAAACGATCACGGTGCTCGTGCCCCGGTTGTAGAAGACGTTGATTAAGGGGGCCACGCCGCTGTGGAAGAAGGTGGAGTCGCCGATGACGGCCACGGTGCGGTCCTTTACGCCGACTTGATCCACGCCGTGCACCACCCCGATGCTTGCGCCCATGCAGCCGCAGGTGTGGAGCGCGGAAAGCGGCGGGGCGGCGCCTAAGGTGTAGCAGCCGATGTCGCCGAAGGTGGCGGTGCGCAGGCGCTGCAGGGCGTAGAAAACGCCCCGGTGCCCGCAGCCCGGACAGAGCATGGGGGGACGGGCCGGCAGGGCCGGGATAGACACGGTTTTCTTTTCTTCCGGAGAAATGAGCCCGGCTTCGGCAGCGCACTTGCGGATCCGGCCGGGACTGAACTCGTAGAGGTTCGGGAAGATGTCTTTCCCCCGGGCGGGAATGCCGAAAAGCCTGACCTGCTCTTCAAGAAAGGGATCCAGTTCCTCGATCACCACGACCTGTTTAACCCGCCTGGCCAGTTCGCGGATTAAGCCCGCCGGGAGGGGGTAAACCATCCCCAGTTTTAAAAAGGTGGCGGTGGGGAAAACTTCTTTGGCGTACTGGTAGACGACCCCCGAAGTAATGATCCCGAGCGCGCTGTCGCCATCTTCAAGGCAGTTGAAAGGAGCAGTTTCGGCGGAAGCGGCCAGTTTCTTTAATCTATCCTCCACCACCGGGTGGCGCATCCGGGCGTTGGCCGGGACCATCACGTACTTGGCCGGGTTACGTTCGTAAGCAACTGGTTCGGCGGAGACCGGCGGGGGCGCCGGTTCTTCTTCCTGCACCACCGTCTTCGAATGCGCCAGCCGGGTGGTGGTCCGGATGATCACCGGTGTGTCGAAGGTTTCGCTGAGCTCCACGGCGTATTTCACAAAGCGCTTGGCCTCTTCGGCGTCGGCGGGCTCGAGCATGGGCACTTTGGCGAACCGGGCGTAGTGGCGGTTGTCCTGCTCGTTTTGGGAGCTGTGCATGCTGGGGTCGTCGGCGTTGATGATCACCAGGCTTCCCTTCATCCCGGTGTAGGCAACGTAAAAGAGGGAGTCGGCGGCCACGTTTAACCCCACGTGCTTCATGGTCACCAGGGCGCGGGCGCCGGCGTAGGCGGCTCCCACGCCTACATCTAAAGCCACTTTTTCGTTGACCGACCACTCCGCGTAAACCCCCGGGTACCGGGCGAAGTTTTCCAGGATTTCCGTGCTCGGGGTGCCCGGGTAGCCGGCGCCCACTTTGATCCCCGCCAGGTAGGCGCCGTAGGCGATGGCTTCGTTGCCGGACATGATTTTTTTCATGGAAGTTCACCTGCCTTTTGCAAGATTAATATCCCAAATAAGGGACCGCAAAGACGCAAAGAACGCAAAGTTTGGAACTTAACAGACAGCTAAAAAAACACCATTCTTTAATGGTGATTGGTGGTGGATTTACCCCTACCACCAACGACCCACGACTCACGTCCAAATTTGTGCCTTTGGGCCTCTGTGCCTTCCTCACTTCTTCCCATACGTGTACCAGCCCGCCCCGGTTTTCCGGCCCAGGCGGCCGGCCCGGATGAGGGTCTTGAGCGCCAGCGGCGGGTTCCAGCGGATATCTTTAAATTCTTCACAGAAATAGTTGGCCACGTGGTAGCCGATGTCCACACCGGTAAAGTCCTGCAGTTCGAAAGGCCCCATGGGGTAGTTCAAACCAAGCTTCACCGCCGTGTCGATGTCCTCAACCGTCGCCACTCCTTCCTCCAGGAGGCGAATCGCCTCGATGAACTGAGCCAGCAGAATCCGGTTAACAATAAAACCGGGGGAGTCCTTCTTCACCTCCACGGTAGTCTTGCCCATTTTCTGCGCCACGGCGGAAAGCATGTCAACGGTTTCGTCGCTGGTAGCGTAGCCCCGGATGATTTCCACCAGTTTCATGATCGGCGGCGGGTTAAAAAAGTGCATCCCGGCAACTTTTTCGGGTCGTTTCGTGGCCGCCGCAATCACCGTGATGGACATGGAAGAAGTGTTCGTAGCCAGGAAAGCCTCCGGTTTGCAAACCGCGTCCAGTTTCGCAAAGGCTTCCTTTTTGGCCTGCAAATCCTCGATGATGGCTTCGATGACCAGATCCGCGCCGGCAAAGGCGTCGCCGATGCCGGTGGCGGCACTAATCCGGCTGAAAACGGCTTCCTTTTGTTCAGTCGTGATTTTCCCCTTCTCCACGCTTTTGGCCAGAAAATCGTTCATCCGCGTGAGCGCCCGGTCGACAATTGCTTTGTCTACATCGCTTAACACAACCTCAAACCCCGCGGCGGCCGCCACCTGGGCAATTCCTCCCCCCATGGCCCCGGCGCCCAAGACAGCGATTTTCTTTACTTCCACGAAAACCTCGCCTCCTCTTCTACTTAGTTATCTTGTCCGGTTCCGCCTGTTTCTCCTGCCCGCCTTACGCCCTCTTTTGCAGCTGTTCAAAAAAGATCGAAAACTTCCATCTGATTTGTTCCTCGGTAAAATACCGCTGGTCGGCCATGTCCGCTTCGAAGACGATCCCCGGCAGACCGGTGCGCTCCGAAATTATTTTCTGCTTATCGTAGAGGCCGAAGGACGTCGGCTTGCAGCTCCGGTTGGAAAACAAAACGAAGCCGTCCACTTTATACTTTTTCATCATGTCTATTTTCAGCTGAACGCGGTAGTCAAAACCCCGGTTGACGAACTGTTCGGTGTAAATTTCGGCCATGCTTTCCAGAGGCCTTTCCAGGTCGAAACGGTGGGTCCAGGAATGGGTGTACTGGGAAACGGCCACCAGGGCGCCGTTTTCCGCAAACAGCTCGGCGAACCAGCGCAGCCGGGGCCAGACCGGAAGGTGGTCCCAGTAGATTTTAAAGCGCTCGTTGGGCACGGCGTAAACTTTTTTCTCCAGCCTCTCGATCAGTTCCTTCTTTAATTCCCGGTAATAAGCAACGGCGGCCGGGGTGCCCCGCAGCGTAACGATCGGCGCCATGTGAAAACAGGCGTCGAAAAAGCCGAAAGGAGCCGGGACAAGCGCCGCCGTTTCGAGAATTTCGTTCCATAAGCGGCAGGCCTCGTTGGCCAGGGCCAGCACCTCGAGCAGCCGGTCAAAATCGAACTGCCTTCCCGTATACACTTCGATGAAATCAATCATTTCCTCCATCTGCTCGACGAAATACCTTTTGATTAAGGTCGTCGAGGCCCCCTCAATGAAGGGCGCGTCCAGCAAAAAGTAAGGAACCCGGTAAAAACGGCCCGCCTCCTCGAACCATTTCTGCAGGCTGCCGCACTGGGTATTGCAGCTGAAGACGAGATCGGGCCGGACGATTTCCCCCACCGGGTGTTCTTTTGCATAGGCGTCCCCCAGGCCGCAGCGGGCGTAGCCGCAAAGATCGGCGTAGTAGCCGCGCGCTTCCGCGGCGGCGGACAGCTTTTCGGCGACTTTCCGGGCCGCCGCCAGGGCGCCGAAGTTTTCCGGGTAATACGGAAAAAGCCCGGCGGCGTAGATGATTTCCACCGGAAAAACGGCCGTCACCCAGACCACCGGGACGCCGCGCTCTTTGGCCTGCGCGCCCTGCGCGTAGTAATCGGCCATCACCTCTTTTAACCGGCCGGCGGTACGAAAAGGCGTCGCCATCTATTTCGCCTCCTCCAGCATTTCGATAAAAGCGTCAATTCTTTAATTCGGGGGACATCATCCTCAATTATCTGCGTCCAGCATTTCGATAAAAGCCCCGATCCTCGTCCTGATCTGCCCTAAAGACTCACCGCCCACCTCTGTCTCGACTCTTAAGGAGGGTATTCCGGCGGCGTTGAAGGTTTCCTCCAGGAAGGGGTAATCGTAATTCTCCGGCTCGCAAAACTTTAAATGAACGAAGATCACGCCGTCCGCCCCCGTCTCCCGGACCTTGCGCAGTAGGAAGTCTTTGCGGTCCTGCTTCTTGTTGGTGAAACAGGCCGCCGCCACCCGCGCCAGTTGCCGCTCGGCCAGGGCCACGTAGGGGTCGCCGTTCTCCGCCGCGTCGCCTGTGATGTACCGGTACCCGGTGCACAGGTCGTCGCCGACGCAGACGGCTCCCGCCTCGTCTAAAATATCCAGCAAAGCCGGCGGCTCCCCCAGTTTACCGCTCAAGATTACCCGCACCCCGGTTTTGGCCTTTTTGGACTTTTGCTTCCCGGCCTCCTGCTCCAGGGCGCCGAGCAGCCGGCCCGCCAGCGCGTTATGCTCTTCCTTGGGGAGCAGCAAAGAAGACTTGATAACGTCGTACACCGCCCGGTTGCCGAGCAAATCCGGGCAGCGGACGTGGAAATCGTAAAGCCGCCGCAAAAGGGCGCGATGGCGGTTGTACAGGCGGATACTGTTCTGCAGGTCCGCGGCTGTGATTTTCCGGTCCGTAAACTGCTCCAGCCGGGCCTTCAAGCGCCCCATTTCGCCGAGCAGGTAATTTTTGGCGCTGGGGCGGTCCAGCTGCCTGGGCAGCAAGAAAGCTTCCATGAAATTAAAGGGCCGGACTTTTTTCCAGATGGTATAAACCGTTCTGGTCGTATCGCAAATCGTCGGGACAATCAATCCCTGCAAAAAATCGAGCTTTCCGGCCAGCGCCATCCCAAACGCGCACCGGACCAGCGAACAGGCCCACGTCTGCAGGTGCGCGTTCGCCCGGTTGATTTGCCCTCCGTCGTAGGCCACCACCCCGCAGGGGTAGGCCCCCGCGGCGTGCACCAGTTCTTCCGGAACGTCGGTGGGCAAATGGCCGACCACCCGCACGATTTTTTCCGCCGCGATTTTTTTCACCGCCGGGGCAGGATCGCTTAAAACGTTTTGCAGTTCACCGAGAATTTTTTTGCTGGTCTGCATTGCTTTTCCGGTTCCGGAAGGCCCCAGAACCGTCACCCAAGCTCCTTTCCCGCGCGTTTATCCGCACCCGGCCTGTTTTTCCCGGAGCTTCCGGTGGAGAATTTTCCCCGTCGGCGTGCGGGGCATTTCGTCGTCGGAGATAAAATCCACCGCCCTGGGCCGCTTGTAATCCGCGATTTTTCCCCGGCAAAAGTCCATAATTTCTTTGGCCAGTTCTTCTCCCGCGCAATAATCCTGGCGGAGCACAACCACCGCCTTAACCATTTCCCCCCACTTCGGGTCCGGCACGCCGATTACGGCCACGTCTTTAACCGCCGGATGTTTAGCCACCACCGCCTCCACTTCCGAGGGGTAGATATTTTCGCCGCCGGAAATGATCATGTTCGCTTTGCGGTCCACCAGGTAATAATAGCCGTCCGGATCTTTTCTGGCCATATCGCCGACGGTGCACCACTCGCCCCGGAAGGCTTCCCTGGTCTTCTCGGGATCTTTCCAGTATTCCCGAAAAGTGGCGGGGGAACGGGTGTACAGTTCACCCACTTCTCCGTCGGGCACCTCGTTGCCGTTTTCGTCCAGCAGCTTGATCCGGTCGATGCCGAATATTTCTTTGCCGATGGAACCCAGCTTTTTAAACTGGTCTTCCGGCCGGAGGTAGGTAATTAACCCCGCTTCCGTGGAACCATAAGCTTCCCACAACTCCGCGGACTTAAAGAAGTCCATGATGGCCAGCTTTAAATCTTCCCGGGCCGGCGCCGAAGAAATCAAAAGCTGTCTGATGCTGCTGACGTCGTATTTGCGCTTCACCGCCTCGGGCAAGGACAAAATCATCACGTAATGGGTGGGTACCAGGGAAGTAAAGGTCACCTTAAATTCACTGATTGTTTTCAGCAGATCCTCCGGGTCGAAACTGATCAGGTTGTAAACCATCACCGGGGCGCTTACGTAAGTGTAGGCAAAGGAATAATAGGTGGAATTTACGTGGCACATGGGCATGACCATCATCGTTTTATCGGCGGGCCGGACGCCCATGTTGATGTTGCTCAACACGTACTGCGCCACGTAGCTTTCGTGGGTGCGCACAACCCCTTTCGGCCGGCCGGTGGTGCCGGAAGTGTACATGATGACCCATGGGTCCGCCGCGTCCACCATTACCGCCGGTTCTCCCGGGTCACCCCCCTGGAGTACTTCTTCATAATGTACGTACCCGGCGGGAGCCTCACCCTCCCCCAGGTAGATAAAATTCCCTTCCCCAATGGTGGGGAGTTTTTCCCGCACGGCATTCACTTTTTCGACCAGCCGGTCCTCCACGATCAAAACTTTGCTCTCCGAATGATTAATAATATATTCAATCTCGGCAGGGGTCAGGCGGAACATCACCGGCACCGTAATCTGCCCGCCTTTGGCGCAGGCGGCGTAAATTTCCATCCACTCCACCCGGTTATAGGCCAGGACCGCCACCCGTTCGCCGTAACCCGCGCCCATCCCGGTCAGCGCGTTGGCCAGGCGGCAGGAGCGCTCGTTCCACTCGCGAAAGGTAAAGCTTTTGTATTTATCCTGGCACCCCAGGCGTTCCGGGTAGTTGCGGGCGTTCATTTTGAGCACGGTTCCGACGGTCATCCATTTGCTGATCGTCATAACCCACCCCTCTTTTTTTCAAAAAGATTTTTCTCCCGGTAAGCTTAAATATAGACAAATCGAAAGCTTATTCCTATCGCTAAAAAGGATGGAAACAAGGTTATTTTCACAAACTGCGGGGTTAACCCATTCGTTTGAAACTTAATTCCTGTCCTTTTTCCGCCTGTCCAGCACGCGCACGGCCTTTCCCTCGAAGCGCTGCAGGCTGCCGCAGGGCACCAGGACCACCTTGCAGGTGATTTCCAGGTAACTATGCAGTTCCTTTTCCAACTGGTTAATAAACTCTTCGTCCAGTTCCACGCCGGGGGCAGGCTCCACCTGAACCTCCAGGGTGTGCAGACCTTTCCGCTCCCCCACCACCAGGAGCCAGTTTTCGCTTAACTCCGCGTGTTTCAGTAGAACGTGCTCAATTTGACTGGGAAAAACGTTGGTGCCGCTGACCAGAAGCATATCGTCCACGCGCCCTATAAATTTCACGATCCGGGGATGGGTCCGCCCGCAGGGGCAGGGAGAAAAGTCTACAACCACCCGGTCTCCCGTCCGGTAACGCAAGATGGGCATGGCTTCAAAACTTAAATTACTCAGCACCAGTTCCCCCGGTGTCCCCGGCGGAACATCCTGCAGCGTCTCCGGATCGAGCACCTCCACCAGGTAATGATCCGCCCAGATGTGGATCCCCGTCACATATTCGCAGTCCATGGCCATCGGCCCGCCCATTTCCGTCAACCCGTAGACGCGCCGCATTCCGCCGCCGTGGGCGGTATACCCCAGGCGTTCGTTGATGCGCGCCCGCATCTCGTCGGAACAGGGCTCGCCGCCGTGAAAACCGAGCCGGAGCTTTAAATCCTTAACCGGATCGATCCCTTTTTCCCGGGCCACTTCGCTGACGTAGACCGCGTAGGTGGGCGTACCGGTAAAAACCGTGGTGCCCCACTCCCGCATTAAACGCAACTGCCTTTCGGTCCCGCCGGAGCCGGTGGGAATCACCTTGGCGCCGATTTCCTCCAGGGCGTAATGAAAACCAAAGCCCCCGGTAAAAAGCCCGTAGCCGTGGGCCTGTTGGACAACGTCCCCCTTCTTTAACCCCCCGGCGGTAAAATTCCGGGCCATCAGCCGGCTCCAGACGCGCAGGTCGTTTTTCGTATAAACCATGGCCACCGGCACCCCCGTGGTGCCGGAGGTCATGTGCACCCGCACCACCTCATCCCAGTTCCCGCTGATGAGATCCAGGGGGTAACCGTCCCGAAGGTCCTTTTTGGTGACAAAAGGAACGCCTTTTATGTCGTCCAGGGTTTTAATGTCTCCGGGATGAATCCCGGCTTCGTCAAAACGCTTCTTCAAGAATGGGTTTTGATAGACCCGCTGCGCCTGTTGCTTAAATTTTTCCAGCTGGACCGCCGCCAGTTTTTCCAAGGGCATGGTTTCCCATTCTTGCTCGTAAAAAGCCAAAGCACTCCTACCCCCTCGAAAGTAGTGGATTCACTGCGGTCATAAACAATCATCCCCTAACAATAATACCCTAATTATAACACATCACCAAAAAAGTTGAGGCGCACTGGCCTCGCACCGCCCAGCACGCCCTCCGGCAGGCCTCCCTTCCCCAAAAAAGCCGGCATTTTCCCCGGACCAAAGAAATTATAACCCTAACTCTTCTTTCCGATGTATTTTTCGCGCAGCAGGGCTTTTTGCAGTTTGCCGGTCGGGTTGCGCGGCACATCGGCGAAAACGAATTTTTCCGGCCACTTGTACCGGGCCAACCCCTGTTCCTTGCAAAACTGCACCACTTCTTCCTCGCTCATCGTTTCCCCCGGATGCAGCTGAATAACCGCCATGGCTATTTCCACCAGGCGCTCGTGCGGGTAGCCGATGACCGCCACGTCGGCAATCTTCGGGTGGCGGTGCAGCACTTCCTCAATTTCTACCGGGTAAATATTTTCGCCGCCCCTGATGATCAGATCCTTCTTCCGGTCAACAATGTACACGTAGCCGTCCTCGTCCTGCCTGACCAAATCGCCGGTGTGGAGCCAGCCGTCCTTTACCGTCTGCGCGGTCATTTCGGGGTTTTTATAGTACTCTTTCATCACCCGGGGCCCTTTCAGGAGCAGTTCGCCCACCTCTCCGACCGGAACGTCATTCCCCTGGTCGTCCACGATACGCGCCTCGATGTTGAAAGTAGGCTTTCCGATGGAACCCGGCCTGCTCAAAACGTCTTCATCGTACAGGTTGAAGCTTCCGCCGCCGCCGCCTTCGGTAATGCCGTATATGTTGCCCGTTTTAAAGGGGAAAATTCTCTTCATGTCCTGGAAAAGGGTAAAAGGAACCGGCTGCGCGCCAATGACAATGCTCCCGGTAACGTGCGAAAAATCGTACTTGCTGACGTCGATCTCACCCCTTTTAATTGCGTTTACCGAATCGGACATGGTGGGAACGGTAACCCAGCCGTTGTTGACTTTTTCTTCGGCGATGGCGTCCAGCAGGTACCTCGGGTTGGAAAGCTCCTTAAGAATAACGATCTTGCCCCCGGCCATGTAGGAGGGGAACGATAAAAAGAAGCTGCCGCTGTGGTAAAAGGGGTGGGGCGCCAGGTAAACCGTTTCGTGCCCTTCGCAATAACTGAGGGCGCAACTGAGCCCGATGTTGTATAAAGTGTTGTGCGCCTGGCAAACGGGCTTGGGATCGCCCGTGGTTCCGGAAGTAAACATCAGCTCCGCCGGGTCGTCGTCGGCCACGTCGACCAGGACGTTTTCCGGGCTGCCTGTTTCGATTATCTTCGCATAGGGAATCATCCCCGCGGGAACTTCTTTGCCGATACAAATATAATGCCGGATGCTTTTCATCTCGCTTTGGATGGGTTGCACTTTGGGCAAAAATCCTTCTTCCAGGATAAAAGCCACGGGCTGGCAGGCGTCCGCCGCAAATTTGATGTCTGCGCTGGCGAAACGGAAGTTGAGCGGCACCGCCACCGCCCCTACCCTCAAAATGGCGTGGAAAGTAACCACCCACTCCAGGCTGTTCATTTGGAGGTGAAGGACAAAGTCCCCCTTTTTAATGCCCAGTTCCTTCTGCAGGTAATTAGCCACCCGGTTGGTGTCCTCGTTGAACTCTTTCCAGGTCATGACCCGCCGCAAACCTTTCGAAGGCGTCCGTTCAATTAAAAAATCTTTGTGCGGGTACTTCTTAGCATTAATAATGCCGTAACGGGCAAAATTCATCATTTTTCCCCCTCGCCTGACTAAAAAATAATTTTCTGAACTCTTGGTTGATTATCTTCTTAAGGTCCTTTTTTAATTTCCAGCCCCCTTTCCGGACGCGGCCAAACAGGCCCGACTTTTCAGCCAGGATTAAATATTGGTGCCATAATGATTTGTGTTATAATTCCTACTCTTTTAATATTAAAATAAAAATATAATGAAAAAAAATACCCCCAAAGAATGAAACAAAAAAATCGATGGGTGAAACTTGGGCTAACCTTCTTGGTGGAAATTAGAGAGGTTTTTATGCAGGTCATAAGCGATAAAGAGATTGTTTCGGTCCTCATGCCGCTGAAAAAACTCCTTTTCCCGGGCATTGGTAAAACTATAACCCTGCTTTAGCCAGAAATTAACAGCATTATGTTCAGCCGGGACGGATATCGTCCGGATGCCCACCTGCTTCCCCAGCTTTTCAATTTTTTTCACCACCTGCGCACCGGCTCCCCGCCCGCGGAAGAGAACGGGCAGGTTTAAGTAATGGACGACACAGACCCCGGCCCCGTAATCGTATCCCAGGTCAAGGAGAAACTCCTCGCTGAAAGGGGGAACATTTTTATTATAAAAACGGTTTTTCAGTTCGGCATACCGGCCCACAATCACCTTTTCCGGCACTTCGCCCCGGCCCGGCTGACCTTTGCCCGCTGTCTCCCCATCCTTCGGCTGACCAACGAATAGAACGCTAAAAGTATTGGCCGACTGGTTAATTTCTTCACTGATCAGAAAGACATTTAACCGTCCCTGAAAAAGCGCCTCCAGTTCTTCCCGTAAAGTCAGGAATAATTCGATCCGGGTCAATTTTTAGTTCATCCTTCCAAGTTAATTCCCTTTTCATTCGTTCGGGTTTATTAAACTAGCCCTTTAAGCGATATGCTCCCGCAAATAAGATATAATATAATTTTATTGTAAAAGTTTTTTTCAAAACAAGTTTTAAAACTTTTTTGAACAATTAACTGAGAACGCATCACGGTAGGATAGATTTCTATTCTAACGGAGGTGAAGGTTCATGACCAACGCAGGGCAGCAGG
>JBFMBG010000023.1:17165-41403 GCA_040755215.1 Bacillota bacterium
TATTGTAAAAGTTTTTTTCAAAACAAGTTTTAAAACTTTTTTGAACAATTAACTGAGAACGCATCACGGTAGGATAGATTTCTATTCTAACGGAGGTGAAGGTTCATGACCAACGCAGGGCAGCAGGACGTAACTACGGTTTTAATCATCCAGGAAGAAGCGCACCGGTACGCAAAAATGATTGAAGAAGCTTTCCCGGAAGAAGTCAAAGCGGGCAAAATCAAATTAATTCCGTGCGTTGATGAGCGGGAAATTCCGGAGGACGTCAGCGACGTCAACATCGTCGGCACGTGGCCGCTGGTGAAGCAGGTTCCGCAAATGAAAAATCTGAAGTGGCTGATGACTTTCAGTTCGGGGATCGACCACTGGGAAAAGGCGAATCTTTTACCGCGGGAAATCCCGTTGATTCATTTGCCCGGCGGCTCGGGTATCCCGGTGGCGGAATTTGTCATCGGCCTGATGCTCAACCACGTCAAATATTACAATCAAATTTGGGACAACCAGAAAGAACACAAGTACCAGCGCCTGCAGGGCAAGGAACTTTACGGGAAAACCCTGGGGATTATCGGTCTGGGCGGGATCGGCCGGCAAATCGCCAAAAGGGCGAAAGCTTTCGATATGTACGTAATCGGCTCGGAAATTCAAATTATCGACGTTCCGTTTGTCGATAAGGTTTACTTAAGCAAAGATTTCGAGGAAATATTAAAGATCAGTGATTTTGTAGTGCTCTCCTGCCCGGAAACGCCTGAAACCATCAACATGATGAATGAAGAACGATTTAAAATGATGAAGCCCACCGCCTATTTTATCAACTGCGCCCGGGGTTCCCTGGTGGTAAAAGACGCCCTGATCAAGGCGCTGAACGAGGGCTGGATCGCCGGGGCGTCCATCGATACTCACTGGATTAAGAATCCGCTGCCCTCGTACCTTCCTCCCGACGACCCGCTGTGGGACGCCAAAAACGTTTTCATCTCGCCCCACATCTCCAGCTGGACGGACATGTACACACCGCGCTTCGGGGCGGTCTTCGTGGAGAATATCCGGCGCTACCTGCAGGACGAACCGCTGATCCACGTGGCCCCCGGGTTTGGGGTGAAAACGGAAAAGTAAAATTTTGGGCGCACTTGACGACCAGGACGGAAAAACACCCGGTTACAACCGGGTGTTTCTTTTTCCGGCTTATTTCCGGCGCTGCAAACCCATTCCCCTTGTTTACTCAGGAGCCATTCTTCCTGGGCGTCTTTGGTGCCTTTGTCCCTTTGTGCTGTGCCTTTGTACCTACCGGTAAGACATCAGGGAAGGCAGGACGGTAGCGATTTGCGGAAAAGCAACCAAAAGGGCGCAGCAAACAATAACAGCGATTAAAAAGGGCCAGATCCCCCGGAAGATAACCTCCAAAGGAACGTCGGGGGCAATCCCCTTGATAATATACACGTTCATTCCTACCGGCGGCGTAATGACCCCCATGGCCACCACTAAAACAATAATCACCCCGAACCAGATCGGGTCATAACCAAGGACATCCACGGCGACCGGGTAAAAAATGGGAATGGTGAGCAGGATAAGCGCCAGCGCATCGATAATACAACCCAAAAGCAGGTAAATAAACAGAATAATCCCCATAATGACAAAGGGCGGGTAGGGCAGGGAGCCCGTCCACGCCGCCAGCTCGAAAGGAAGGCGGCTGACGGCGATGAAGCGGCCGAAAATGGTCGCCCCGGCCACCAGAAACATAATCATGGCCGTGGTCCGGGTGGTGTCCACCAGGGAGCGGTTGAACCCCTGCCAGGTCAAATGCCGGCCAAGCAAAGAAACCGCCAGAACGCCGGCCGAGCCCACCGCGCCGGCTTCGGTGGGGGTAAACCAGCCGGCAAAAAGCCCGCCGATGGAAAGGGCGAAAACCACCAGCACTTCCGGCAGGCCGCCCCGCAGGGAAGCAAGCACCTCCCGGAAGCCGGCCCGGGGTCCGGGCGGTCCCAGTGCCGGGTTCCGCCAGGTAATCACCAGAATTGCCGCCATGTAAAGCAAAGTGAGTAAAATTCCGGGCAATATCCCGGCAATGAACAGCTTACCGATGGATTGCTCCGTAGCGATCCCGTAAACCACGAAGATGACGCTGGGCGGGATCAGGATCCCCAGCGCTCCGCCGGCAGCCACGCTGGCCGTGGCCAGGGAGCGATCGTAATTGAATTTTCTCATCTCCGGGATGGCAATGGCGCCCATGGTGGCCGCCGTGGCCGTATTCGACCCGCAGACGGCGCCAAAAATGGCGCAGGCCGCTTCGCAGGCAACGGCCAGCCCGCCGGGCAGCCCGCCCAGCAGTTTGTAGGCAAAAGAAAAGAGCTTTGAGCCGATCCCCGAGTAATAGGCCAGGAACCCCATCCAGACGAACATCGGAATGACGCTCAACGAGTAGGAAGAAAAAGTGGAATAGATGTCTTTGGCCACCACCCGCAGGGCGGCCTCCGGGGAAACCAGCCAGCAGCAGCCTAAAAAGCCTACCAGGCCCATGGCAATGGCAATGGGCAGGCGGAACAACAAAAGGATCAAAAAGGCGATGATGCCGATGATGCCCACCAGAAAGGGACTCATTTCCGGACCACCTTTCTGACGGCCTCGCCCAGGTTCACCAGGATCACCAGGCAGTACACCAGGAAACCGAATGCAGCCAGGTATATAAAGGGATAAAAAGGTACGTTGGTAGTCGGGGCAACCTCGCCGCTTCGGACCATGCTGGCGGCATAGCCGGTCAGCTGCCAGGAAACCAGAAGCAGAAAGGCCAGGGAAATTAACCCCACCGCCAAATCAATCCCCGCCTGGACTCTGGGCGACAGCCGTTCGGTTAAAAAGGTGATGGCAATGTGGCCGTTGTGTACAGCGCAGTAAGCCACCGCCAGGCCAATCACCAGGGTGGTTAAAAAACCCACCCACTCGTAGGTGCCTTCGATCGGGCGCTTAAAAAGACGCAGGATGATATTCCCCACAACCAGAACCATGGTGGCCACCAGCGCCCATCCGGCGATCCTGTCCAGGATTTGACTGAGTTTCGTAACAAATCTTGCCATGAGTTCTTCGGTGCACCTCCTCCAGTCCGATCCGGCCCGATCAAACTTCAGCCTTAAGCAAACAGGAAGGGGCACAACGCCTGAGGCACAATTTAAAGACACATCTGGCGCTGTACCCCGAGCCCTGCTGCAGCGAAAGCCTGGGCTTAATCCGGCTTGCACTTATGCTCCTGTCCTTGCCGTATTTTGCCTACTTATATTCCTTATTGTATTTATCCGCCAACTCCTGAATCGTTTTCAGGACTTCTTCTCCCGGCAGACCCTTTTCTTTCATCCGCTTGACGTAATCTTCGCGGATAGGTTTTAACCGCTCAATCCACAGCGCCTTCTCCTGATCGGAAAGGGTCAGGAACTGCACGCCTTTCTCTTTGGCTAACTTGACTCCGGCGTCGTTAATGCTGTCCCAGAATCCCACGCCCTTCTCCTCGTAATATTTGGCGCAGGCATCTTCAATGGCCTTTTGCAGGTCCGGGGGCAGGGAGTTAAACTTATCTTTGTTCATGGTTACAAAGAACAGGGTGTTATAAAGGAAAGGCGTATCCGTGACATACTTGACAACCTCGGCGAACTTAAAGCCTTTTAATGTCTCCAGGGGGGCAATATTACCTTTTACTACCCCTCTGGAAAGGGCCTCGTAAGCTTCCGACTGGGGCATGGCAACGGCCGTGGCGCCCAGCAAGGGGAGCGTCTTGGCGGTTACCCCCGTCGCCCGGATCTCCATCCCCTTCAGGTCGGCCAGCTTTTGCACCGGCGTCTTCGTAAACAGGTGCCCGGGGCCGGTGGAGATGATCATCAGGTGTTTGGTGTCCTGCAACTCCTTCGGATTTAGTTTTTTCGCCCCCTCCCAGGCGACCCGGTCGGATACTTTCGAGTTATTGTAAGTGGTTCCCGGCAGCTCGAAGGCCTCCATCACCGGGAAGCGGCCGGCGGTGTAGGAGTAGCAGGAGATGCCGATGTCGGCCACTCCTTTCACCACGCCGTCGTAGATCTCAGCCGCCTTCAGGAGGGTTTCCCCGGGATAGCTGGTGACTTTGACCCGCCCGTTGGTAGCCTGTTCAATGGCCTTGGCCAGGCCGGGAACAAAAACCGTTTCGATCTGGTGGGTGCTGGGCCAGAAGTGGGCCAGTTTCAGCTCGATGGGCTTCGCTTCCGGTTTCGGCGCCTGCTGCTGGGGCGCCGGCTTAGACCCTCCGCAACCGGCAATGACGAGCGCAGTCACCAGCAGTAAAGCCAGCAGTACGGCAACCGCCGCTTTGCCCTTTTTCAACGTCCGCTTAGGCAGCAAAAATATCTCCTCCTTAACTTTAAATTTTCTGCCTGTTCGTTTATCCCTGCCGGTAGCGCCTGCTTTCACCCCCCTGCCAGGCCTGACCTTTCCTCTTTAATGCATTCCTTACAGCCATTTCTATAAATAATTTCTAGTGTGCCGTTCGTTTTCCTGCCGGAAGCGAACGGCACACCAGAGATTCTTGTTTCTGGAGTTTTCTTTTTTGGTCTTTTTTGTAGGGTTTCACACCTTTCAGTCCTTACTCTTCAGGTCCAACGACTACGTGGTCACGGTGGCGCCGCCGGCCGGCGCCTTGGGCGCCGTCCCCAGGATTTTATCCAGCTTTTCCTCCGGCAGCGGCCTGGAGAGCAGGCTTCCTACAATGTAGCAGAAGAAGCAGCCGACGACAATCAACCAGATAGCGGTGCCCATTCCAATGAGGTTCTTGCCGACCAGGTAGGAGAAAATCAGGGTAGCCGGCAGCCCGTAAACAATACAGGCGATGGCGCCTGCCTTCGTGGCCCGGCGCCACCACAGGCCCAGGGTGACCACCGGCAGGAACATCCCGCCCATCCCGGCGGCCGCCTGGCCCATCAGCAGGGCCAGCAGGGGCGGCGGGCTGAACAGGGTCCAGAAGAAGGGAATCAATGCCGCAGGAATCAGCAACAGGCGGGTTAAAACCAACAGGGTGCTTTTTTGAACGTTCGGCCACCAGGCGCCGATAATGTCGTTGGTGATGTTCGCGGCGATGATCATGATCATCCCCGAGAAAGTGCCCAGAGTGGCGGCAAAAACACCGGTAACGTAAAGCGTCGTCAGCGGCACTCCGCCGGAAACCATGGCGATAAAGGGAGCGGCCAGATCTCCTTTCCAGGGAACAATTTTTAAAAGCTCCGGACCGAAGGTGGCCCGGGCCGCCAGACCGGTGGTGGCGTTCAGCATGATCGGAAAGCCGGCGATGAGAAACACCGGTATGACCAGCCAGATAAAATCCGCCTTTTTCTTCATCGGCCGCATGCCCAAAAAGCGGGCGACGTTATGGGGAAAACCGGTGCTCATGGTAAAGAAAAGCAAAAGGGTAGAAGTAATTCCGATCCAACTTGAAAATAACTGAGAGGAACCTACCTTTGGCATATCGGGACGGATCAGCCGCAGGAGATTCGGGTTCTCGGCAGCCAGCCTGGCCTCCAGGCCCGAAGGCCCGCCCACGTAGCTCAGAGCGGCAATACCCAATACAAAACAGGCGACGCCTAACAGGATGCCCTGGAACGCCATCGCCCATTGGGTGCCAGTATAACCGCCGATGAGCAGGTAAATCAACACCACCACAACCGCCAGCAAAAGACACCACACTGGAGAAAAGCCGGTAACCGCGTACCACAGGGTGCCGGCCGCTTTCAGCTGGCCGACGGAATAACCGAACAACAGGAGAGCCATGGCCAGGGCGGCCAGGGAGGAGGCCACCTTGCTGTCGTACCGCAACTGGACGATATCCGCCAGGGTCCGGGTATTATTGCGCATACTAAAGTCGCTCAACTTGCGCGCCGCTAAAAACAAAGTGGGAATAATACCGAAAAGCGTCCAGACACCCGCAAACCACATTCCCGACCAGCCAACGGCATAGGTAATCCCCATCATCCCCATGGTCGCCCAGCCGCTCAGGTAAGTAGAAGCAATCGCACAGCCGGTAATAAAAGGACCGATGTCCCGCGACCCAACCAGGTACTGCTCATAACCGGCCGCCCGGCGCCGGGCGATGATACCCAGAATTGCGCAAACGATCAACAAAACAGCCAGGCCGGCAACGGCTCCGGCGAAAAAAGCAGGAGTTGGCTTCGGAATCATTCTTTCCACCTCGCAATCGTGATCCAGGTTCCGATGACGGTGAGGAGAATGCTGGCGATAGCCACTCCCCACCACGCCGTCCAACCGCTTGACATACTGAAAACACGCTCCTTTCTAAATTTTAGGATAAGTCCTTATTGCATAGCTAATTTTAATCGTTCACCCCCTTTTATGTCATTCAATTTTCCATTAACTGCGCAAAAACGAAGGTAAAAGGGAGATAAGAAGAGTTGAACGGTTCTTTATGCCGATTTGAAAACTGTACATTGTTAAAAAATTAATTGCCTAAATCACCTAATAAATACCATGTTTGGGGGTTTACTGGTATTATCTTTTCGTCCAACAAAAACATTCCCTCTAACCATGTATTCTTAAATTCCATTCTTAAATTCAACTCTTCATCATTAAAATAAATGAAAAACTGCCTCTGCGTTTAAATTTTTACCCGGTCTGATCACCTCCCCGGTGAAATACATAAACAGACTGTTTTGCTTGAATTATATTACTTGTATTTACGAAAATATATCACTTAAATGAATGAATATTGAGTTAACTATTATTAGTGACGATGATCAGTATTTCTGTACAACTTCGACTTATTATAAAATTTAAAAACCGGTTTTTTTCCTTGCTTTTGCCGTGAAGACCATCTGTATATTCCGTGCTAGCCCTTCCGTGTTAACATTTTTCATCTATAATTGGCCTAGCACCGGGCTTCCGGCGGACGCAGGGTGAAAGAACCCAGGCAGCCCAGCGCCGCCACCCCGGCCGCCAGGAAAAGGGCCGGGGCGAAGGAGCGCAGGAGGTCGGCCAGGTAACCCGCCACCGCCGGGGCCAGTGCCTGCCCCACGGCAAAGCAAAGGGTCACCATCCCTAAAGCCGCCGGCGCCAATCGCGACCCAACGTAATCACCGCAGGCCGCCGCCACCACGCCCGGAATGCTCCAGGCGGTCAATCCGAACAAAATGGCGGAAAGAAAGAGGATGCCCGTGGCTTGTCCGCCCGCCATCAAGGCGTAGCAAATTGCCTGCAGGCCGAAAATGACCGCCAGGGCGTATTTACGCCCGATATAATCCGAAACCACTCCCCATAAAATCCCGCTAAAAATGCTCAGCACGCCGACCAGGGCCCAAAGCGAACCAGCGGCCGCCTGGGTTAATCCCTTGTCGCTGACCAGCGCGGCCGAGAAAAAGGTACTGTAGATGATATAGGAAAACCCAAACATGAAATAAATCAGCCCGAGGTGCCACAGGGCAAGGGAAGCATATACGTTGCCCCACTGAATTTTTTCCCCTCCGGCTTTTGCTGGCGCCGGCCCGGCTCCGCCGGCCCGGTTACTGTCAACCCGGGTCCCGTTTTTACCCCCGCCGTTTATTTGCCCTGGCTGCTCCAGTTCAGCCCCTACGGGAAGCAAGCCCTTTTCCACCGGACTATTCCGCAGAAAAGCGTAACTTAAAATCCCCAGCAAAACCACCAGCCCGCCCAGAATGAACCAGCTGATCCGCCAGCCGTTTTCCGGCCAGGCGGCAATCACCTGCGGGACCAAAAGGCCGGTTACCACCAGGGCTACTCCCGAACCGCCCACCTGAAACCCGGCCGCCATTCCCCGGCGCCGGGGGGCAAACCAGGCCGAAACCAGCCCCATCACAGGGATGTTGCTCCCCGCGCTGCCAAAACCGGTCAGGAAGCGGTACACGAGGGCCGCTGCAAAGCCGTTGGCCAGGCCGGTCAGAACCATGGTTATCCCGGCGAGAAACATGGAAAAAACAATAATGATCCGGGGCCCGTACCGGGCGGCCAGAAAACCGCCGATCAGGGAAAAGGCCGTGTAGCCGATTAAATTACCGGTGGCAATCAACCCCATCTGGGAATTGTTAAAATTTAGGCCAACTTTCATGGAAGGCAGGATGGTCGTGTAGCCGAAACGGGCAAAACCCAGGGCGCCCGTCACGGTCAAAATACCGATGATTAAAATCACGTAACCGTAGTGAAAAGCCGGTTTGCCCGGTTCTGCCTGCTTTTCCAGCTGGGCCTGCGTCATCTTTTTACGCCCCCTCGATAGACATTTGTTGTTAACAGTTAAAATGCTCCGAAAGATTACTAAATTTTATAACTTCCGGTAACTGCTTACTTAAGGGGTTGCTTTTTGCTTACTCCCGGAATCTTCCCAATCAACCGTCAATACCGCTGTTTCAGCTTAAACCATGGCCAAACCGCCACACTTACGCCGGGTGTTTGCCCGGTTATCCACCCTTCCCGCCCTTCTCAATCCCTCCTTCCTGAACCCGTGGCCTTGCGGTTTTTTGCCGCCCGGCTCCGCCATTCCAACAACTCCTATCCAGGCAAACAAACCGGTAATTTTTAACCGCCCGGTCAGCTTTTAAGGTATCCTATTCTCCAACAATTAGAAAAATCCTGCCGGAATTTTAAAATACTTTCTAAACAATCAACCGGATCTCGTTGCCGGCGCCGGTCATTGCAGTCCAGCGAGGCCGGTACGGAGGGTCTTGACAGGGCAACCGGCGAATCGTATAATTTTAACTGCAGGCAGCATGTCGGAGTGGCGGAATTGGCAGACGCGTACGTTTGAGGGGCGTATGGGCAACCGTGCGGGTTCAAGTCCCGCCTCCGACACCAGTCGAATACCGTACATTGTGCGAAGATATACAAACAGAAATGAAGTTTTAATAACTGCCTGGGCGGGTTAGACCAGGCAGTTTTACTTCAGTGTTGGAGAGTAAAATAAATTTGGAAATAATATACTCAAAGCACTTTTTAAATCGAAAAAAAGCTTCGGGAAATCCCCAATGGGCTGGCAGAAACAATATTAAACCATGCAGATGAACACTATAAGGATACCTAAACGGGATATTCTGTCGCAGTTAAAAGTGCCAATTTCCAGGGAAAAACCAGGGAATTGGCATTAACATATGAGAAATCCGAAAATAAAATTACAATAATTACCCTGCACCCTCTTAAGAAAGGTCAAAAGGAGAATAGAATTAAAACAAGAAGGTGGGTTAAACAGTGAAAGTTTATTACGATGATGAGCTTGACATCCTCTATATCGCCAAAGAAGGGCAGGAAGAAGAGGTAATCGAAATTCATCCTGGGATAAATTTAGAAATGGATAAATACGGTCAGCTAATTGGTATAGAATTACTTAACGCCTCCAGGTTACTCAAAGATGTTTTAAAACCTTTGGAGCAAAGGGCTATCGCGAATGGTTAAATTATTGAGGATTCCCCAGAGGATGTGCGGGGGCGCAGTTGCCTGGTTGAACCTCCAAAATGGATTAACGAGCATACCCGTGGAAAATGGAATTATTAAAGCAAAAAGAAAAGCCTTGCCCTGTCTTACTTGCGGTTTTCAAATGGGGCCAGGTAAGACTGATAAATGTTTATCTACCGGTGAGCGGATAAAGTAAAGTCGGCCCTCTGACACCACCCTTATCCGCACCCGGCATGATTTTAAGAATCTGAAAAAAGAAAACTCAGGTTGTGCTTCTGGGATTTTTGCGGTAATATTGAATTAAAGCTAAATAAAACGAGGTGAGCCTAAAATGGCTGCTGTTGAACGTTTAGTCGAAGAGATAAGAAAGCTGAACCCGCAACAAAAAAAGGAATTATTCCGTAAGTTAGGAATCGCTCCTGTTGAACCTGAAAAAGAAGAATTCCGTGGCGGTCCCGACGATCCCCTGGCGGAATTAATCGGGATGTTCAAAGGACCCGGTACCGGCTCCCGTAAATATAAGGAGGACCTTTATGGGGGTAAAAGACCTTTATAGGCTGTTTATTGATATCGGCGCTTTTATCGCCCTTGTCGATGAACGTGACCCCGTTATGGTTGACCTGCCCAGGGTTTACCCGCCTGCCACAGCTTGGCTTGAGAGTCTGGGTGAGGACGGGAAAAGAAGAATAAAATCCCCAGAAAATAGCTGTCGGCTTTCAGCAGTCAGCTTTCAAAATAAAAACATGCTATTCTCCCTTGTCCCGGTCTGTGTGGATCATGTTTCCGGTTACCCCCCGGCTCTTCCTTTAAATTTAGCGTATTTTGCTCAAACCGACCGGTCAATGCCAGGAGGGTTTCGTTTGATTGCCTTAATTTTGGTTTTCGATAGTACCTCTTATAAAGGTAAAGGGAAAACTTTTGCCAAAAATTCAATTACCATCCCGCGGTTAAGCTCATCGTGGCAAAACTGGTTGCGGTAGTGGCGGAGACAGCCATAACAACTTGCGTTTCCTTCAACTCCACCGCACTCACAACGCTGGAGACGATTCAGCGAAGCCCGCAGTACTTCCTTGAAAGATTCCTCTCTAACCAGCCGGCGAACGTGGCCGGCCCCGCCCGGAACATCGTCAAAGAGGATCAGGGCAGGACTCCCCAGAGGATTGCCGGGCATAGGGTAAAGGCAGCCATCCAGGTCTTCCCTTTCAATCTGCATGGTTGAACTGACCCCCTCGAGGAGAGCGTAAAGCAGCGAGTGCCAAAACCCCTTGCGCGTATCCTGATAGCCGTGAAAATGCAGCTTCAGGATGTCCGTCTCAAACTCGTGCCCGAAAGAGTACCGATTTTGCATTTTCCCAGAGCAATCGTTGCCCCAGGGGGTTTTATGCGTGTCGGGTACGCTCTTGCTGCCCAAGACGGTAAAACCGCAGGCACGACATACCTGGAAACCATAATGACCGGCGTCATTGATCACGGCCAATTTACCGCGTGAAGCGGCGGCCAATTCTAATTCAATGCCTCCCCCCAGTTTAAGGCAAACTTTTTCTTCCTCGCCGGAAGACTTGCCGGAGAAATATACCCTGGTAGTATAGGTCTTTTCCGGCTTCTCTTCCCCCGGATTGCCGGGCTTTTCCCGATCGGCAATAAATCCAAAGGCGGGGACAATAAAGACACCCTGGTTTCTCCCAATCCTGCTCCCGCAAACGTTGCAATGAGTGAATCCATTGGTCAGTTCTGCGCGTTCGCTTTGATAGCTCTGGCACTGATCGCAAATGGCATAAAAGAAACTTTCCCATTCTCGATTGGGCAACCTCCTGATGTACCGGCTCATCCAGAGCTTCCCGCCAGCAACTACCTGACTGCCGGGGGCATATTCCGAAAGAGCAATGCGCAGATCCCGCTCCAACTGCAGCCTTTTTGCCTCCTCACTGTGGTGGAGAATCTGCAATTCTACCACATCCACCGGGAAGCCGTATTTAGGGATAACGTTATGATTGGAAAGAAAGCCAATTAAATCTTTTTCTTTTAGCGTTTTAATCAGTCTCATCAGGTGATCGACTTTCTTATTCTGCCTGAAAAGTTCTTGTTTGCGCGCTTCCAGTTTTTCAACGTCATTTCCTATTTTCCAGGCGGCCTGGGTCATTACCCCATTTTCGCTAAAAAGCCCGGCAACCCACCCCCAATTGTCAATATCCAGTTCCTTGCGCAAAGCTTCAGGTACCATCCTCAACAAAGAAACCTTTAACTCTTCAGGTTTTTTGGTTAAGTAATCTGCAAAGAGTTTTGGCCCTGATGGTTCGTGAAAAAAGAATTTTTCTACCGTTCCAAACAGGTTTGGGTATCTCCTCCAGAAACCGGCCAGAGCCGTGGCATATACGTGCCGCAGAACTATTTTTTTATTTTCGAGAGCAAAATAAGGGGCGTTAATCCTCCCCGAAACCATCCGCCAGGGCTCCCGGTAGTGGTCGAGGTCATGCGAGCGCCTTTGGGCATACGTAAGGACATACGCAGCGGAGTCGGTTCTTCGCCCGGCCCGCCCCGCCCGCTGGATGTAGCTGGCCGCCGACGGGGGCACGTTTCTCATGAACACCGCTTCCAGCTCACCTACGTCCACCCCTAATTCAAAAGTGGTAGAGCAGCTCAAGATATTAACATCTTCAAAGATAAACCTGTTCTGAAGCTCGGCGGCGGCCTCCGAAGTCAACTGGGCCGTGTGCTCCTCGGCCTGCATCTTAATGGGAAGAATGTTCAGGTAAAGTTGGAAATAATGGTTATCCTGGAAAAAGACCCGGGGATCGCACTGCTGCAGCCGGCCGCTGCAGCGATAAGTCGGGCAGGTGTCCCGGACGTTATGCAAAGTGAGGTTTTTACACTGATCACAAATATACCACTGAACATGGGCATCAATTAAAGGGGACTTGACTTCCCAAAAGGTATGCCTTATCTGGTACACTACCCCTTCATCTTTTTTCATTTGCGAGGTGAAATAATCCTTCCAGTGCCTACTTCCTTCCGGATTGAGGACGCGATTCCAAATATTATCTAAAACCTCCCGGCATTCCTGCTCGGTTATCCCCGTTCCCAATTTTTGAGCCAGGCGCATCAAGTAGTCAAGCCGGCTGTTCAATCTGGTTGAGTTCCAGCTCAAGATGCCCTTATTGGGTATCGGCTGGTTGGCGCGGAAAAAGAACTCCCGGTTGCGCGGCTGGAAAAATTCGTCCTGCGGGGAAACTTGCTCAGGGAAAGTGACGGCCCCCCTGGTACGTATGCTGTCAAGAAGCACCCTGAACAGAGTTAAAACCTCACGGGGGGAAAGATTCCACTTCCCGCTCTGTAACGCCTTGGGCGGACTCCAGCCCTGCGGAACTGCCAATGTAAAACCTAACAGGCCCATCCCTTCTAAACTGATCCGGCGGTCAATCGCCAGGAATTCGGACATTACCCATCTCCATACTTCGTTAATCTGTTCCTGGGGGCTACATCCCTTGAAAAAACCAGCCTCTACCGCAACTTGACGCAGGGGACTGATTATGTCTTGCAAACGCCAGGAGTTCTTCACGGCTGAGTCCGCATTTTCCTGCAGGGTCCGCATGATCAGGCTGCGATGCAGGATTTGATTGTAAGTACGATTAAGATAAGGGGCAAAAAAGGCGGCGTCCTGACGGCTGTCGGAGAATACCAGCAGCTTACGCGGGCTTTTGCGCCAGTCTCCTCCGGTTTCTCGGCCTGTTCCTGCCGTTTCCGAAGCCCACTCGTCGTCATCCTCCGCAAAGGGAAATTCTCCTGCCGCCTCTGCTTTCTCTTTGGGCTCAATCTGCTGGTACAAGGCACTGGCCAAAACGCTGGCCGAAGCATCCGTCCCCACAAGGAAACGCCAGGCTACCCCATTAGGACTACGTCTTCCGCAGGAAGGACAAAAAAATATTTTTCCCTCCGGGTTAGAGGGGATATGGAGCAGGGTTACCCGCTCCTGTTCCCCGCATTCGCAAGGGAAGCGCAGGATATTTTCCCTGTCGATGGCTCCACAACGGCAGCAAAGCAGGTATTTTTGGTACCTGTCACGATCGCCAGACCCCTCGGGGAATTCTATTTCTTCGTCCTCATTATAGCCGGTCGTCTCGGGCTCCTGCTCCAGCAAGAGAAAATACTCAACCTTCCCCCGTTCGCCGGCAACGCTCTTTAAGAACTCCAGATCGCCGATTCTTTCTCGCTGACCAACCAGATAGGTTGCACCGCACTGCCGGCAGGTAGCTACTTCAAATACTTTATACTCTTCCCCGTCCTTTCTTATCTTTTCATGCCGCTCCAGGAAAAGACGATTGTCCGGCTTCAAAGAAAGGTAAGCTCCTTCAATCGCCCGGACGAAAACATGATACCTTGCCGGCAACAAAGGTTGAAAGCCCTCCCCGGCTTTCGCCCGACTGGCCAGATTGACAAGAGAAACCACTGTTTCCGCAGCATCAGGAAACGTCAGATTCAGCGCTTTCGGCAAGTCGATTAAAAGTCGCGGCCTCTCCTGCAGTTCCTGCTGCAGTTTCAGCAGGTTTTGATCACCTTTTAATACTTCGCATAAAAATGCCGGCCAGCCGAGTCTCCGTCCAGCCTCAGCCGCCTCTGCCAGCACCGCTTCGGGAATACCCGCCCGCTGGCCGGAGCCGCATAATTTTGCCAGCTTTTCTTCAAGAGGAAGATCTTCTTCAATAATCTTTTTCCACACAGCGTAAATCCAGGGTGCGGCTCTTCCCCAGCTCTTGTTCTTCTTCCCAATCAAGGGCAGCCGCACCGCCTCGACAACGTCCTGGCGCCCCTCGTCGCCTTCCATCCATTCAAATTCCTCATCAAATAACTGCCGGGCGAAATGGACAATCGCGGCACAGTTACCGCGCCCGCCGCCCAAAGTGGCGCTGGTCGCTATGCATTGCAATTTCCCTCTTTGGCCGCCCGTTACCCGGTCTTTTAGCCGGCGTAATAGCATGGCTATCTCAATGCCCTTGGCGCCGGAATAAGTATGGGCTTCGTCAATGACTATGTAACGCCAGTACCTCGCCTGATCGCCGTCAAAAAAGACGTGGTCTTCCGGTCGCAGCAACAGGTATTCCAGCATAGCGTAGTTCGTTAACAAGATGTGCGGCGGCGTTTCCCACATTTGCTCCCGGGAAATCAACTCGTTGGGAAGAGGCTCCTGCCGGAACATTTTACGATACTTTTCTTGTGCGCTACGGTGCCATTTTTCTGTTTCGCCGGTGTATCGCCCAAAGGTTATGGGCGGGTACCCGGACAATATAAGCCGGAGCCTTTTTAGCTGGTCGTTGGCCAGCGCGTTCATCGGATATAAAAGCAGGGCACGAACGCCCGGACCGAGCAAACCTTTTTCCGCCTCTTTAAATAGGTGGTTTAAGATGGGGATTAAGAAGGTTTCCGTTTTACCGCTGCCGGTGCCGGTGGATACCACGATGTTGCGTCTATTAGTCGTCAGCTTGCGCACTGCCTTCTCCTGATGCCGGTAAAGCTGCCGGTCTACCGGCAAAGAGTCAGTCTGGAGCCGATAAAACTCCTTCGACAGGACACCTTCCTCTACCAGATCTTTTATGCTGGCGCCGGCTTCAAAGGCAGGAGTAACCTCCAGGATAGGCCCCTTCACAAACCTGCCTTTCTCCCGTAAATTATTTAGAAATTGCCTTTGCAGCTCCGGATCCTGAAAACGAAAGGTGGTGCTGAGGTAACTCTGGTAGTTATTGCTAATTGCTTCCGTAGCTTTAATGGGGTTGATGCTCACTTTTGTTTACCCTCCCAGGCAGCAAGTAAAACCTTTTCCCTTTCCCATAGGGCCGCGATTAATTTTTCTAAATCAAACTCGGGAATTTGCCAGTTTAGCCGAACTGGCTCCGGCAGCGGCCGGGTCAGGTTATTATATAACGTCAGCAGGTGATTCCCTGCCAGCCGGTATTTTTCCTGCCCATTACGAATCCGCAATGTTAAATCCAGGTACCAGGATAACGAAGTGCTTATTTCTCGAAAATTAACTATAAAACTCTTGCATCCAGCGGGAAAATGTTTATTATCCCAGGCTTGTTGGTCCGGCTCAACACTTTTGCCGAAGGGGCAGTTTCCTGAGGTACATTTTACCGCCTTTGTTTTGAGTTCTATTTTGTCCCTCCATAAATAAGCTTTTTTAATCTTCCCTCCAATCTGGATATCAACCGGGCTTTTTTCCTTCCCCTGCCGAAAATCGCGTAAAACATTTTTGCTGATTTCCTTGTTTAATAACGGTTCGTCCAGCCTTTCTTCCCGGCAGTCGATATATATCTGCCCGCCTCCATCCTCATCTAAATCCGAAAAGGCCCCTTCCAAAGCCAGCGCCAGGGGCCACCACAGCCCTCCCGGCTCAGGTAAAATTTGAAAATGATAAGCATTATCTTCTGCTATAACTCCCAGCCAGTGCGGACGGGCAATTTCTTTTGCCGGATAGGAAATTCTGCCGTTTTTTGGTATAAATTGTTCAAACGGGTTTTCGAACTCAAAACTAAAATGACCGTTTTCGTTGGTGGAAGTTACCGCCGGCCAAACTTTATACCTGCCTTCAACAACTCCGTAGAGCCTTACCGAGATCTCTTTTCTGCCGGCAGTATTGGCCAGTTTTCCGCTAATGCGCAGTTTTCTTTTGTTTACCCAATAGCATTCACTGACTGATATATGAATCCCGGCATTTTTAATGAAGATTTGCTCACTGTTGCTTCTCTCCGTGGGAAATTCATCTGCAAGCCCCTCGCCGTTCCACTGGTCGTCAATATCAAATTTGATCATATAGGGACCCGGAAGAAACTCAGCAGCGTTTCGGCGGATTTCCAACTCAGAGACCCCGTCGGGAACAGCCAGGACCAGAGGTTCCACCCAGGGTTCCCAGAGCCGCCAGAGCCGCAAAACCCGGTCCTGTTGCTCACCGCGGTCCAGCCAGGCCGCCTTGAGACACCGCTCGCCTGCTGACTCCTCTACCGTATACCGGAAGTTTTCTATTCTCCAGCGGCACCGGATATCGAAAAGCTTCCCATCGGCTTTTATTCTACCCCTGGAGTCTTCCAGGGCAAGCCGCAAGCTGCAGGTTTCCCCCTTGCTCATCCTTAAAGTGTCGGCCAGTCCCGACAGGTCGAACTGCAAGAACCCTCTTCCGGCTTTTGCAATAATCTGATGGCCGGTCTCCTCCTCCAGGTCCAGGTAGACTTTTGGCCGGCTGGCAAAATTATTTAACGGCAACGCAACCTCCAGTTTCGGGTTGTCGGGACCATAACAGGCTCCGTGCCAAACCTCTTTGATATGTTGCGACCACTCTTCGCGTCCGGCTGTTTTCGCTCCCCTGATCCGCCAGCGCAATTTGGGTACTTCAACAGTGACCAGAGTACGGCATTGCCTGCCTTCAAAAGGGTAGATCAGTTCCGCCTGTAATTCGTCGTGTTCCAGTTCAACAGCTATAGAACTTCGTCGCCGTCGATTTCTACAATCCTGGCTGGCTCTTTCACCCTCACCTGTATAATATCCCTGAGATTATCCGGGATAACCATGATAAATTTTGCCTCGCCGCCTTCGACCCCTCGGGGAAAATAAAGCTCCGGTTCAAAAAAAAGCATTAAATCAGGGAAGAAAACAAGTTCAAGTCTGTATTCACCAATGTCCAGCCGGCTCAAAATAATAGAATACTCCCCCAACGGATGAGGCCCCAATAACTCCTCCGCGCCCAAATCGACTTCAAAGTATCCTCTTTCCCCAAAATTGCCTAAACCCGATATTTTCTTTTCATCAATCAATCTTTCACTTGTTCCGTCAGCAAATGTTTTTATAATCCGGACAGTCCATTCTTGTATTTCTTGTTCACTTGACGGCACGCAAAGCCTGGGAACCGTCCTGGTATAAATGGGCCGCTTTCCTTCCGCCCATGCCCCAACGGCAAACTCTTCGCTACTTAAAAAAGGTTCCGGCCCGGGAGAACCAGAAGGGATGATCTCGAAAATGTTCCCTTCCTTGTCGACAAGGTAGATTACCGGTTCGAGTACGAAATTAACCAGGGCAAGCCGGTATCTGTTTCCCTCAAAGTAAATATCGCTACCCGCTACTACTGCATTTTCAGGAAACAATTCGCAGCTTTCCGGGAAAAACAGCCAGGCCCTTCGTTTGGTAAGCCGGCCAGGCTCAATTTTTTCCCCTTTTTCACTAAATATCATATAAGGCATGCCGTCCCACGTTTTTACTGACCAGGAGTAGGCATAACCTCTGATATCCAGGGTTACCAGGTATTCGCTGGCAATGTGCGGGAGGTCAATCAAGTCTTCCGGTATTTCAACAATGCCGTTTTTTAAGTAGGCGCGCAGGCGGATTTCTTTTGTCCAGGCGGGGAGCACTTCCCCGCTGGCAATGCTTACATAAATTTCTGGAGGACTCGTGACGTCATAAATATGGAACCGGTGCCCCCCGATGACCATTTTTAAATCGCTCCGCCCAGGGTCGAGAATAATCTTTGGTACGTTTTTCCTGATCTCTATTTCTTCCCTGATTAATTTTTTAAGCTCCGCAACCACCCTGGCCGGCAAACCTTCAGTAACGGAAGCGAGGTCAATTGGTTCCCCAAGGTAACACCGGTGCAGAGCAGTACAGGTGCACAGCCACTTTATTGTCCACTCCCCGCCGTAAATCACAAACCGTCTTACCGGCTCATCCGCGTGCTCAAGGGGAGAAACATAGTTCGTCAATTGCTTTTCAACCTGAGATAAATAAACCTTTTTTATATCTAACTCCTTATGCTTCCCCTCTTTTAATGACAGGGCTTCCTGCCGGTTACCTACCGGATAAGGCAATGCGGCAACACGTTGTTCAAGCTCCTTCTCTACTTCTTTTAGTTCCTTTAAGGCCTGTTTTTTCTCCTCCAGGATTCGCACTCCCGCCTCCAGGTCGCCTTTCCCCAGCTCCCTGATTTTCTGCTTTACTACGGTAACTTCCTGCTCAATTTGAATCATGTGATTCCTGGCTTCATGCAACGCCGGGAAGATTTCTTTTTCCAGCGTCGCCCTTGCCGTTTCGGCCTCTTTTTCACTTTCCTCTGCCTCCCTCAAGTGATTGACAAGCCCGGCAACGGCCTCCTCCAGTGTTCCCACTGGTGGAAATAATAGGGCAGTAGCAACCCGCTTAACACTTTCTTCAAAATCCTTTGCTTCCTTCTCAAGACTAAGGAGTTTGTCAACATCCTGCCTGTATTTATGGTGAGCCGTCTGCAACCTCTTCAGGTCTTCCACCCACATGCTTAACAAATGATCTATCTTTTCAGAAGAAACATATTTTATAAAGTCCCGTAATTCAACCCTGGCCGAGGTGGAGCAGATCCGCTCCCCTCCCTCCGGCCAGAGTTCCGATATCAGATCCTCAATTTCCTCCCTTTGCTTATCTGTCTTTGCCTTCAAATTTTGCTGCCGCTTTTGCTGTTCCCGGTAAAATGGCAAACTCTGTTCAATTTTCTCTATTACTTCTGCCAACTCCAGCAACTTCTGATCGATTCCGGTGAACGACTCTACCTGCTTCAGGCATTCCGCTTCCCTTTCCTTAAGCCTCTTTATCTCCCGGTCTATTTCCCTCAACCCTGGTCCCAATTCCCCAAGCCTTTGCTCTAATGCAGAAATCTCCTGCTCAAACTGTACTCTGCGTTTCTCTGCATCATTTATCGCCGGTGAGATTTCATTTTCCAACGTTTCTCTCGCCGCGTCCGCCTCTTTTTTCCTGACCTTTGCCTGGATCATACGTTCCTTTAATTCTTTAATCTTCTTCTCCAGCTGTCCTGGTATCGGGTCAAGCAGGGCGACGGCAACCTGCTCCAGGGCAGCCTCCCATTCCGTTATCTCTTGTGTCAGTTGGGCCAATTTCTGTTCGTCCTGCTGGTGTTCCCGGCAAGCTGTTTGCAGTTCCTCAAAACGGCCGACCCACGTTTCGCCTGAAGCAACGAGAGATTCCAAACACACGGGCAACCCTTTTAATGCCTCTGTCAGCCTCTTAATGCTGCCGTCCAGATTGTCTTTAACCTGCTTCCGCTTTTGCTCCAATATCTTAATTTGTTTCTTGTTCTTCTTAAAACAACCGTACCCAACGGCCACAAGCACAAATCCTGACAGTAAAATCAGGCAGCCGATACTGTTTTGGATAGTTAAAACCAAAATCAGTCCTGCAGGTACCAGGGTTCCCCCTCCCCAAACCATCACTTTTACCCTGGCAATTTTGTTTTTTATTTTATCAAGCGTTTCTTTTATTTCGTCGCAACGCGAATTTATCTGCATTATTCTCTTAAGTTCCCGGCTAACTTCTGTTATATCCACTCTGCAAATAATATCCCGATACTTTTCATTCCAACCTCCAGGCAAAAGATCCAATGCCAGATTTTCGATTTTTTTTGTAAGTTCCTCTATCTTTATCTTTAGAAGCTCTTGCTGTTTCTTCTGTTTCTGATAAAGTGGCAAATCATGCCCAATCTTCTTTATTACTTCTGCCAACTCCTGCAACTTCTGATCAATTGCGACGGCAACCTGCTCCAGGGCAGCCTTCCATTCCGCTATCTCTTGCTTCAGTTGAGCCAATTCCTGTTCGTCCCGCCGGTGTTCCCGGCAAAGTGTTTGCAGTTTTTTAAAACAAACTGCAAATCCTTTGCCCGAAACTACAAGCGAATCGAGTGAGGGCTGTTCTCTAACTAAGGCAACGAATTTATCGATATCCAGAGAAAGAGGTGATTCACGGGCAGTTGAGAGCCTGGCCAGTTCAGAAGCAAGAAAACCTCGCAGTATGCCGGTGATTTTTTGCGTCCCCCGGGAATCTTCACCAGACTGCTCACCTTCTTTCCATTGCCAGAGGTGCGCGGCTAAGGAATTCAACTCATCTTTGCACCTTTTCTTCCCATCTTTTAGGACTGAGATCTTTTCTCGCCCGCTCCGATAAGAGTCAAATTCCTGCACCAGTTTTTCGATTTCTCCTTTGAAATCTAAAAACCTCTGGTCGTCTGGAGCAATAGATTTAATTTTCTCCTGATATTCTGCCTTTTTATTTAAGAGCTCTTCAATCTTTTGGCTGATTTCTCGTTGCCGCAATTCACTGGTTGCGATAAACCGGTTATAGTCGTCGGGTAAATTGGCCCACGCTTCCTGATCAGTAGTTTTTTCCTGCAATTCTTTCCGCTTCCGGAATAGCTCAATGATATTTTCCAGATGCTCGATTTCTTGCTCAAGGGTATTTATTTGTTCAAAAAGATCATCTTTTTTATCTAACAGCGCTTCTTTATGCCCTTCAATTTCTCTCATCCTGCATATTTCATTTCTTATACTGCTTTCATCAACTATTCTACGATCTAATAAATACTTAATTATTTTTTCATAGAACTCTTTCAAGCAGGATAAAGGGATACCCCCATGTAATAAAATGGGAGCAACATAGGGAAGCGCCCTCTTTATGTGTACATGGGAAAACCCCCGGTTTTGTAAAAAATTTAAAAATATTTCACCTAACACATTCTGGCTTCTGTCGCCGGCAATACCCAGTTCTTCCAAAACCGGCGGCCAGAATTCCCCGCTATAATAATTAATAATTCCCTTGCCAACCAGGTAAAAAGACAAACATGCTGGTACACCTTTAAGAAAGCCTAAATCTTTTTCCTCGTCAATTTTTTCCTTGATTAATGCTGATAATTTATCAATATCCTCAAGAGAAAAATCAACCTCACCAAGATATTTAATGTTATCCAGCGAAGCTGAGAGTATTTTTTCACATTCGTAAAGATCAGGACAATTTTCCAGCATATCCCTGCACCACTTTACAGGATGGTTTATTTACAACCCAAAAATTGACATTTGTTAGGCTTTGAGTATTGTATTTTTCTACAAAATATATTTATCTCGGATGACGCCGGAAGCCCTCACTTCCACCCCCGCCAGCCTGAGCAGCTGGCGCCAGGCGCCGGGGGTCAGGTAGGTCAGTCGCCGGCCCAGGGCCACCGTGCCGTCGGCAAACAGTTCCACCTCCTGCGTGGGCTTAAACCAGGTCTTCGGGACCTCCGCCTGCCAGAACGTCCAGGGCCGCTGCCACCGGTCAAAGGACATTCCTTCTTCATAGCCGGCAACAAGCATTTGCCTTCCCCCCGAAATTTAAATCCGTACACCAAATTATAAGGGGGAAGGGGTGACAAATGTGTGGCGGAGCAAAAAAGTTTTTGATCATCCTCGCCACTGCTGGTAATTAAACGCCGGATACGTCGATTCACTCGCCCGCACACTGTTAAAGCTGGATACGGAACACTGGACCTGGCGATTTAAACGCCGGATTGATCATTCACTCGCCCTTTTGGTAAACGTTCGCGACCCTCTCCGCCAGCGCGCGCATTTCCTCCCGGAGCCACCGGGGCTCCAGCACTTCCACCATGTCCCCCCACTGGAAGAGCCAGCCCACCATTTCAGTGAGGCCGCAGACCGCGAAGGAAACCACTGCCGAACCGTCGGGAAGCTCTTCTTCGATCTTCTGGGAGGGGTGGTAGAGGACGTTTTTGACCCGGTGGGCGACCCGTTTGTTAAATTTGAGGAGTACCCGGCAGACCTTACCGTCGTTGATCACGCCCCAGCTGGGGGCCATGTATTCGGAGAGGGAAAAATCCGCAGGATATGCGAACTGTTCGCCGGTATAGGGAAAAATATCTTTGATCTGGTCGATCCTAAAAACCCGGATGTCGTTTCTTTTCAGGCAGCGGCCGACCAGGTACCAGTTCTGGTGCTTGCAGATCAGGCCGTAGGGTTCCACCACCCGTTCGGTTTCTTCCCCGCTGTGGGTGGTGTAGTACCAGATTTTGACCCGGTGGGAGTTCTTGATGGCCTGCAGCAGCACAGCAAAGAGAGCGCCCACCTTTGCCGGCTCGGCCAGGGTCTCTTCCACGATGTGGATGCGTTTCTGCAGCTTTTCCACGGCCAGTTCTTGGGGGTTGTAGTGGTATTTGAAGAGGGTGGAAACGAGGACATCTTTAATTTCGTTGAGGTGGCCGGAGAGGGCGGATCCTTTTTGCTGGAGCAGGCTCAAAAAAATGACCGTTGCCTTCTCCGGACTTAAACCGGGCAGATATCCTGCCTCCAGGCGCACGCGCACGGTTTTGCCGGTCCCCTGGCGGATCAGCGGAACGTGCAGATAGTTTTCGATGGCGTTTAAGTCCCGGTAGATCTGGCGCTCGCTCACGGCAAACTTTTCCGCGAGCTCTTTGACGGTGACGCCGCCGTAAGGGGTCTTTTTGTTGAGCCAGTCGATGATCATGTTCAGCCTTAAGACCCGCGCGGCGTCTTTTTTCGCCCCACCCGGCACGGCGGACACTCCCGGCGGACATTTTTATCATCTGTCGCGAAAATCCCGTAAGCGAAAGAAAGTTGGCTATTTCTTTACGTAATTTCGCCGGAATGTTACAATTTTCCTGCCGGGGGAAATTTATTTTTTTAATCAAATTCCTGGACCCGTCCAGGATCGGGCACCGTATCCTCGCGTAGCCCGCGGCCAGGGTCAAACCTCGGCCGCCAGGGCCTCCCGAAGCCATTTCGTTTCCAGCGCATCTAATCGACTCCTTGTCCGGCAGGCAGAGCGTAAGTCAGGCTAAAGATTTTTTAATTTTTCGACAAACTCTCCAGGCGCAAGCTCAATTTCCTGGCGAGCGGTGTTTGTTATGGAAAGCCTTATCTACCCATAGTTGGACCTTTAGTCCCCCATCAATTTTATCCGGAAAAACCTTTTTTCCCCGGCTACATAAGCCTGTGTGCTAAAATAATTTTCAGGAAAGATAGGTTAAAACAGCGCGCCATTGTTTACCCTGTCTTCAGAATGTGATATGATCAAGCAGGGAAAACAGGGAACAATTTTGTTTACTGTCATTAAGAAAAAGATTTTACGCCAGGGCAGGTTTTATGGACAGCAACCTGATCAGGGAGAAAATATTAAGCGGAAACTGGGCCATGTCTAAACATGCGCGTGTGTGGGCCGGCCAAAGAAAGGTTAAGGATACTGAGGTGGTCATGGCGATCGCGAATGTGAAATTATTGAGGATTACCCGGAGGATGTAAGGGGGCATAGTTGCCTGGTTCTCGGGTATATCGGGCCGGGTAAACCGATGCACGCTGTTTGCGGGATTGATCCTTTGGGCACACTAATAATTATTACGGTCTATTTTCCCGAATCTCCCAAATGGATTAATGAGCGTACCCGTAGAAAGGGGGATCAGGATGGTGACTAAATGTTTTCAATGCGGGAATCCCACTGTAAAGAAACTTGTTGTTGCCGAGAACTGGTGGGGTGATACACTTACCCTGGTCGAGAACGTTCCGGCGTGGGTTTGCGAGAATTGCGGGGAACAATACTTTGACGCTGAGGTTGTCAAAGAACTGGACAAAATGAAGGAGAAACCTCCCCGGGCAAAAAGAGTCATGCAAGTGCCTGTATACGTGTTTGGTCAGCCAGCGTAACGTGAATTTGATTCCGAACTCGACTGGGCCCTGCCAGCATTACCAGTGGCCGGGCACGGGGCCCGGTTACCCAGATTACACATAAGGTTTTACCCCTCTGTCCAGGGGAAAAAGCAAAAGGAAAAACCCCGCCCTATCCTACTTGCGGCTTGCAAATGGGGCCGGGTTCTATCCTCAAAAACGATGGCTTTCTCAACAAACTAACGTATGAGCATTCCTGTAATCCTTTTTAAGGGGGTTGACCAACAAAAAGACCTCCTGGTACAAATAGGTTAGAGCAAACACAAAAAGTACCGGAGGTCGAGATTAATGACGAAACGAAACAAAAACCTAAA
>JBFMBG010000024.1:0-41054 GCA_040755215.1 Bacillota bacterium
AATACTTGTTTTTTTAGAAACTATGTGGAGGCGCTATGAATGGGCGGCAAGAAATCCGGTTTTTGGAAGTCACGATAAGTTAGTCGAACTGGAACAAGGTTTGCAGGAAGTGGTCGTTTTACTGAGGTCAATTAAAAAGTATCTAAGGGAAAATAAGGATACTTTACCCCTGGCCAGGCGGTTATTCCCATTATTGAAAGAAGTAACCGGCAATTTTTTAAAGGCCTATTTTGCAGCCAGGTTGTTTTCCTTCAAGGAGAGAGATTGATGAGCTTTCGGGTTTTAAAAACAGAGTTGCAAAGTCGGGGCGTGCGTCTACCGGATGTTCCTCTGGAAGGCCGCCGGGGAGGCGCCGGTCCGGCTGAAGGGATTACTTTGACTTTAAACGGGACGGTAATGACAGTCCCCGCCTATAGTCCTTACGCGCAAGAGTCGCCTTATCGTATTTGCATGCAGGGGTCTTTATTTTGCCTTTATTGCCGGGACGATTTAATTGCTCCCATCCATATTGTAAATAACAGTAGTTTTTACCACGGTGTTACTTCAGACGGTCAGCCTTACGCCAAAATAGCCCTTGTTCACGGTCTAGACTGTATGGCTTCCACCGTTATTCAAAGTTGCCATTTCTGGGGAGGGCCTCTGGGTTGCCGGTTCTGTGCCATAGGCCTGAGTTTAAGCCGGGGGCTAACCACCAGGATAAAAACTCCTCAACAGTTGGTCGAGGTAGCGTTAGCAGTAAAGGATAGAGGAATTAGCCATGTATTATTGACAAGCGGCTCATCATCCAATGGAGATTATGAAATTAAGCATCTTGCAGCCTGCACCCGGGCCATCAAGCAGGCTACCGGCTTACCTGTGCAGGTTCAGTGCAGGCCTCCACGAGATCTGGCCCTGCTAAATTTACTAAAAGAAGCGGGTGCGGATAGCCTTGGTGTGCACATAGAAAGCCTGGACGATGAGGTACTAAAACATGTTGCGCCTTCCAAGGCCTGGATCGGCTGGGCCGGTTATCGAAAAGCATGGTCAAAAGCTGTGGATTTGTTTGGCCGGGGACAGGTGGTAACTTTTATCATTATCGGCCTGGGGGAAAGGTTGTCCCTGGCCTATACCCGCCTTTTTGAACTGGTTGATTTGGGCGTTTACCCCTTCATAGTCCCACTTCGTCCTGTTCCAGGTACCCCCATGGCTGGTGCCCTTCCACCTCCGTCTGTTTTGATGAAGCAAATCTACGAACAAGTGGCCGGGATATTATCCTTATATGGACTTTTCAGCCGGGAGATTAAAGCAGGCTGTGGTCGTTGTTCGGCCTGTTCGGCATTGCCTGATTTTGAGGAGGGGAACTAGCTATGGGTCAGTTGATCTGTCGTTTAGTGGCCAACGCAAGTGAAAAGGAACAAGCCATGTTTATCCGCCGTCTGGTTTTTGTAGAGGAACAGGGTTTGTTTCCGGAATCTGATCAAGACCAGTATGACCAAGAGGCTATTCATCTGGTGGCCGAGATAAATGGGCAAATTGTAGGTACTGTACGTCTGTATGAGCAGGGTGAGGGGGTGTGGGTAGGGGGACGGTTGGCTGTATTGCCTCAGTATCGTGGCCGGGTAGGCTCTCTTTTAGTCAGGAGGGCGGTATTGGAAGCTAAAAAACAAGGGGCGAAGGTTTTTCTGGCTCAGGTGCAAACCCAAAATGAGCGTTTTTTCCACCGGTTGGGTTGGCGGACTGTAGGTGAAAGGAAAGTTATTTTTGGTCGCGAGCATGTTCTCATGGAGGCGCCGCTTAAAGAAATTAAACAGGGAAAGAGGGCTGATAATGTAACGTCTGAAAATGCTGAAACTGGCGGTAGCATAAGCTTATGCCTGATAGAACAGGAAAATGAACAGGAGGAGAGAAAAAATGCCCAATAGTACACAAGAATTTTTAACTAAGTTAGCAGCAAAACGGGGGGAACTAGGCCGGCAACTGCCTCCTCTGCAGCATTATGAAAAATTTAAAAAGACAATCTACCAGGGAAAAAATTTAACCATTAAAGAAAAAGCGCTGATTGCGCTGGCCATTGCTGTTGTCAAGCAGTGTAAATATTGTATTACGGTTCATTTAAAAGAGGCTATAGAGGCCGGGGCTAACGACGGTGAAATCTTCGAAGCTTGCGGTGTTGCCATATTAATGGGGGGTGGACCGGCACTTGGCTATACGACGTTTGTCCAGGAAGCATTAGCTGATTTAAGGAATATTTCTCAGGAAGCAAACGTGTAATAATATACCAAATTTGCCTTATGACCTTTAAGTTGAATAGTTTGGAACAGGTATTTTTTATTATTACTGGTTTAAGGTGGGGATGAGAAAATATGGAAAATATATTCTTAAAACCAGGTAAGTGGCAAAAAAGTAACTTAAAGTTTAAACTTGCCCGTTCACGAAATTATCTTTTCGTCCCGGTAATATTTTTAACTTTTATGCTTATTTTTTTCGTAAGTAGTTGTACCAAAGAAAAGTCTTTTCCAGAAAAAATACGCCTGGGATATCTCCAAAGTGATATCCATCAATTGCCTGCCTTTGTGGCCCTGGAGCAAGGGTTTTTCAAAAGTGAAGGCTTAAACGTGGAAGTGGCCGGAGTTTTCCCAAGTGGTCCGGAGGAAATGAGCGCCTTCGCTTCTGGAGACCTGGATGTTGGTTATGTAGGCATTTCGCCATTTATTACAGCTCGCGCCAATGGAAAAATTCAGGCGGTGGCTGTGGCTCAGTGCAATGCAGAAGGTTCGGCGCTTGTTGTTGCAAAAAAGGAACCGGTTTCGTCTGTTCCTGATTTAAAGGGAAAAACGGTGGCTATTCCTGGTCATGCCACTGTCCAGGACATTCTTTTACGCCGCCTTTTCCTTAATAATAAAATCGATTTAAAGCAGGTTAATATAATTGTTTTAAAACCCCCCGAGATGATTGGCGCTTTACAAACGGGACAGATTGATGCGTTTTTAGCGTGGGAGCCGTACCCTTCAAAAGCGGTTGGGGGGCAAATTGGCCGGGTTCTCACCAGATCAGGCCAGATATGGCCGGGACACCCATGCTGTGTTCTTGTGGTACAAGAAAAACTCCTAAAAGAAAGACCCCAGGTCGTGGATGCCCTGGTAAGGGCCCATAGCAAAGCGATCAAGTTTATCCGGGAGAAGCCTGAAGAAGCTATAAAAATTGGCCAGAAATATACTGGTATGGATGAAGAAATTATTCAAAATGCACTCTCTAATGTAAAGTATGATTACTTTCCTGATTCTGTTGCCGCTGAGGAATACGTAAATTTAATCAAGAACTTAGGTTATATATCCGTCCAAAATGAGAAACAATTTGCTCAGGATATGTTTTACTTGAAATTTGTTGAGCAAATTAAACAAAATTGATTAATTTGGAAGAAAAGCATGGGTAAATCAAAAAATATATGGAGCATTTTAGCATGTGTAATAATCTTTGGCTTTTGGCATTTTTTTTCTCTTCTATACGGTAATAATAAGCTACCGTCACCTGTTAGTGTATACAAAGGACTAATCGAGATAGCAGTGATCGGTTTACCCCCGGGGAATATTTTGTGGGGACATCTTTTTGCCAGTTTGTATCGTGTACTGGTTGGATTTTTTGTTGCCAGCGCGATAGCTATCCCTTTAGGTTTGTTGATGGGTTTTATAGAATGGGTGCGCGCTTTACTTAATCCGATTGTGGAAACGCTTCGACCAATTCCACCCCTGGCATGGGTGCCGCTGGCCATTCTATGGATGGGGATCGGTAATCCTTCGGCAATTTTCATCATTGGCCTGGGAACCTTTTTTCCAGTACTGTTGAATACTATTTCGGGAGTCGAGAATACGCCTGAAACGCTGGTCGAAACAGCTTATACTCTTGGCGCCAAACAATCCGATGTGGTTGTCAAAGTAATTTTTCCAGGAGCGTTTCCGGCGATTTTTACAGGTTTGCGCATTGGTCTTGATATTGGCTGGATGACTTTAGTAGCGGCCGAGTTCACAGGAATCAGGTCCGGATATGGTCTTGGTTATATGATCATGGTAGCGCGTGATTTGCAAAGGGCAGACCAGATTATGGCTGGTATGGTGGTTATTGGGCTATTGGGCTACATCTTTGATTTTACCTGGCGCCAGCTGGAAAAGAGGGTCTTGCAGTGGAGGTAGAAATGTTAGAGTTGAGACACGTTAGCAAGGAATTTATTCTCCAGAAGGGAGGCTTATTGGATGTTTTGAATGATATTTCTTTAACGGTGGAGGATGGTGAATTGGTTTGTATACTCGGGCCCAGCGGTTGTGGCAAAACCACGCTGTTAAGGCTGGTGGCGGGTTTGGATTTTCCAACTCGTGGTGAAATAACGGTGAGTGGTAAAAAAGTTACCCGTCCGGGAGTCGACCGTGGGTTGATTTTTCAGGATTATGCTCTTTTTCCCTGGCGGACGGTCTGGGGTAATCTGGAATTTGGGTTAGAGGTGCGAGGAGTACCCAAGAAACAGCGATCCGCCTTAATCCGGCACTATCTTAACCTGTTCGGATTGGAGGAATTTACTCGCGCTTACCCTAAAGAACTGTCCGGGGGGATGCAACAGCGTGTGGCATTAGCCCGAACGGTGATTAACGAACCCCGAATTTTGCTCATGGACGAACCTTTTGCTGCTCTCGATGCCCAAACAAGAAATGACCTGCAAGCGTTTTTGATAAAAATTTGGCAACAAACTAAAAAAACTATTTTATTTGTAACCCATAATGTGGATGAAGCAGTATTTTTAGGTTCGCGTATTATTGTTATGACCAAACGACCAGGCAGAATAGGAATAATTAGAAAAATTGAGATCTCTCACCCGCGGGATCGGACAAGCAAAGAGCTTATTCTTATTAGGCGAGAATTACTAATTTTTTTAAGCAGTCAACGGGATAAGAACGGGGAATAGAACTATAAAATAAATTGTAATATTTTTTAGGAGTGAAGGGAGGAGAATAATAATGAAAAAGCCGCTCTGGAAACCTTCCGAAGAACGGAAAAAACAGGCCAATATAACCCGTTTTATTAACCTGGTCAATAACAAATACGGCCTTGAAATTAATTCCTATCCCCAGCTATATAACTGGTCAATTGAAAATATCCCGGATTTCTGGGCGACCATGTGGCAATTTGCCCAGATCAAAGCATCCCGGGGATATGATCAGGTGGTTGACGACCTGCGGAAATTTCCCGGCGCAAAGTGGTTTCCCGGCGCCAGGTTGAATTTTGCCGAAAACCTCTTAAGATATACAGATGACCACGTAGCTTTTATATTTAGGGGAGAAACCCAGAAGTCGGCCCGGATGACCTATGCCCAACTTTACGACACAGTGGCTCGCCTGGCCAAATCGCTGCGCGAGCTGGGAGTTGCTCCGGGAGACCGGGTCGTTGCCTATATGCCAAACCTAATAGAGACAGCCATCGCTATGCTGGCCGCGACCAGCATCGGCGCCGTCTGGTCCTCCTGCGCCACCGACATCGGCCCCCAGGCGGCGCTGGACCGCCTCGGTCAAATCGAACCAAAAGTTCTCTTTACGGCCAACGGCTATTTTTATAAAGGAAAGGCCTTTAATTCTTTAGCCAACGCGGCAGAGATCGCCAAAGGAATCCCTTCGCTAAAAAAAGTGATCGTCGTCTCCTATACGGAAGAAGAACCCGAGCTTGGCCAGGTCCCCCACGCCGTGCACTACGATGATTTCCTGGCCAAAGAAAACAACCTGGAAATCCAGTTCGAACAACTGCCTTTTGACCACCCCGTATTTATTATGTTTTCTTCCGGGACAACCGGTAAGCCCAAGTGCATGGTGCAGGGAGCCGGCGGGGTACTGATCAATCACTTGAAGGAGCTCCTGTTGCACACCGATTTAAAACGCGAAGATACGATCATGTACATCACCACCTGCAGCTGGATGATGTGGAACTGGCTGTTGAGCTCCTTAGGAGTAGGAGCAACAATCCTCCTCTACGACGGCAACCCCAATTACCCCGATCCCGGCGCCATGTGGAAGCTGACCCAGGACGAAAAAATCACCGTCTTCGGCACCAGCGCCAGCTACATCAATTTCCTACGCAGCCAGGGGGTAAGACCGGGCAAGGAGTACGACCTATCCCCGCTGAAGGAAATCTCCCAGACGGGCTCGCCCCTGTCCGTCGAGGGGTTCGCATACGTTTACTGGGAAATCAAGGCCGACCTGCACTTCAACTCCATCTCGGGCGGCACGGACATCAACGGCTGCTTTGCCGCCGGCAACCCCGTCAGCCCGGTGTATGCCGGCGAACTTCAAGGTCCTGCTTTGGCGATGAAAGTGAAGGCCTACGATGAAAACGGCAATCCCGTATACGACCGGCAGGGAGAACTGGTTTGCGAAGCCCCCTCTCCTTCTATGCCCCTTTATTTCTGGAACGACCCGGACGGCGAAAAGTATAAAAACGCCTACTTCACCGTCTACCCCAACGTGTGGCGGCACGGCGACTACGTCGTCATGCACAGCGACACCGGGGGGATAACTTTCTACGGCCGCTCCGACGCCGTTTTAAAACCTTCCGGGGTACGCATCGGCACGGCGGAAATCTATAACCAGGTGGAAAAGCTGGAGGAAATTGCGGACGGCCTGGCCATCGGGCAGAACTGGCAGGGGGACCAGCGGATCATCCTTTTTGTAAAACTTGCTGCAGGATTCAACTTAACGGAGGATTTAAAAAATAAAATTAGAAAAACCCTGCGGGAAAACGCCTCCCCCCGGCATGTTCCCGCCCTCATCGTGGAGGTGCCGGATATCCCCTACACCCTAAACATGAAGAAGGTGGAGAGTGCGGTCACGAACATCGTCAACGGCCGGCCGGTGACGAACCGGGACGCTCTAATCAATCCGGAAGCACTGGATTATTACGAAAAAATCCTCCCGGAACTGCAGAAATAGTTGAATAGAATTGAAATCTAACATTTTTACTTAAAAGCTTTGGGCCGGGCCGGTTATGTCCAGGCCGTTCCTCTGGCGGCCGAACGGCTGGCCACCAGCCAGGATAAAATGAACTACTGGAGCAGTATGTGACCTCTCAGAAAAAGCGTTTATCAAGAAGCAAATCGAAAGCGGTGCTACCCTTATCATCAAGGATCCGGAGGAGTTTTATGGGTGGACGAGGCCTGACGAACGCGATCATTTGCAACCCTGCTCTGACTGCAGAAGAAGTCCGGGTATGCAGCATAATTAAAAGCTTTTGCTACAGCAGCAAACCCTTTGCTGGCCCGGTCAGGACCGGATTGCGGCCCAAGCCGGAACTACCCGAAAGACGGTGAATAAAACCCTGGCCAGTTTGCGGATAAAAGGGCTAGTCGACTGGCTGCGCCGCGGCCGGGGGATGACGAACGTTTATATCATCAAAAAGATCCCTCCAGAGATCATCGAAACGTACATGAATACCTGAGTGTTTAAAACAAAGGGCCATCGGCCGGCTCCATTTTAGCCTGTCGTGGCGACGGTAAATGACGTTGTGGCGTTAATTGAGGGTGAGATCAAAGATGTTTCCCGCGTCAAGGAGTGCGAGGAGTACGTCTGCAGGATGCTTCCCGAAAGGGGAACAGGTTCGAGTTGATCACGTAGGCGGGATCCTTACTGTTCACAAAGCGTAAAAGATTTTCGGATGAAGGTTTTGGAAGGGCGGGTGGAGGTAATTGCCTCACCTGCTCTTTAAAATTTTTGATTTTCCTAACCCGGCCTAGCCGGAACCAAAAAGGTTTTTTCTTTTCCATGTCGAACAGGCAGTAACATCCTCATTGAAACGATAGGTAGAAATACCCTGCCGGCGATCTTCTACGGGGTGAAAGAAATCCAGAAGCGGCACGGGGACGGTCTGGTCGCGGTTTTCCCTTCTGATCATCTGATTGAAGATGGGCCGGAGTTTTTCGAAACCGTCCAGAAAGGCCGCCCCCTGGCCGCGGAATACCTGCTCGCCTTCGGCGTAAAACCCGCGCAGCCCCACACCGGCTACGGCTACATCAAGCCCGGTGCGCCTTTAGGCGCTGGCTACCGGGTGGCGGAATTTAAAGAGAAGCCCGGGCCGACTACCACCTCACCGCCTACCGCCCCTGGGGCCCGCCTTTTTTAAGCTTTTTTGCCTTTTCACTTCCCCCCGAAGTCGTCCTCAAAGCGCACGATGCCGTCTTCCGCCAGGTACTCGCCCAGCTGCACCTCGATGACCTCGAGGGTCACCTTCCCCCGGGTTTTCCAGGCGGTGCTTTTGGCCGCTTTGCACAAAGGTGCTCTCGCCGCTGCGCACGAAAGTCTCCACCCCTTCCACGGTCACCTTCGCCGTGCCTCCACCACGACCCAGTGCTCGCTGCGGTGGTGGTGGAGCTGGTAGCTCAGCTTTTTCCCCGGTAAAACGGTGATCCGTTTGATCTTGTAGAAAAACCCTTCTTCCAGGATGGTATAGGAGCAAACGGCCAGCGCAGTTACCAGGCTGTCCGCTACTACTTGACCCGTCGGGAAAGCGCTCCGGTCCTTATGGCGGAGTTCCCCCGCGTCGAACCGGTCGGCTTAGAGCAGTACGACCGCTTCTGGGCAGGTGAGCGCCGGTGAGTAAAGCCGGAGTGATCGCCCTTTACGCCAAGGAGCTCAAGCTCTCTACCTTCACCGGCTACCAGGCGGTGATCCGCCAGGCCACCGAAGAAGGCTGGGGGTACGAAGAATTCCTCTGCACGCTGCTCTCCCGGGAGGCGGCCAACCGAAAGAAAATCAGGTTACAAGAAGGATCCGGGCGGCCCGCTTTCCTTTGCTGAAAACATTGAAAGAATTCCAGCTCACAGCTTTACCCCACGTCAAGGAAGCCTTCGTCCGGGAGCTGGCCACCGGGGGGAGTTTATTTTAAAAATGAAGGATATTAACCATTTATGTCGAATATTACCTCCAAAGAAATCTTTCTTTCTCAATTTAATTTAGCTATATCCGTCCGTCTCCAGATATTAGCATAGCAACCAGTGTACTCCTTCAACTTTCAATAAGGACCATTTGCTGACCGGCCATGTTAAAAAACGGGGAAGAGAAAAATGAGGAGCAGTTCGTCCGAGCCTGTTTGCAGCGTAAAAAGTTGCCGGCACTACAGAAACATTGACTACAAAAACCGTTGCAGTTTGTTAGAACCGGTCAATAGTCCGGAAGAAAAGTGCCGGCTCAAGCGCCGGTTAAAGGAATTGCAGTATTTGCAGCTCTGGCACCTGGATCAGCTAGGCTGAAAGCATTGCGGCTGACCCGGCGAGACCGGGGTTAGGGGACGGGTGCGATTAACTAAGTGCATGCAAAGCAAAAGGTGTGGTAGCAACATGCGCAAGACAGTTGCCCTAACGATTTTTCTCTTTAGAAGAGAAGAGGGGGAATCTGAAGCGTGTATACGGAAGCACAAATCTGCCCCTTTTTCCAGCCGGTGCTGGCAGTGGACACCTACAGCATATGGGGTTATGAAGTCTTGGGCAGAAAAATAACATCGCAAGGCGCTGAGAGCCTGGGTGGATTTTTCCACGATCCGGCTGTGCCGGCAGAGAAAAAGCTGGAAGTAGATCGTTTGGTGCGCCGCAAGGCACTAAAAGTTTTTAAGCAGAGCGGCAGAAATACGCGGTTATTTTTAAATATCCAGCCGCAGTGGCTTTGTCCTTTCATGGGCCAGGAACAAAAATTTCCTACTCTTGATTATATTGAAGAATTTGGTATTAGTGCCGACCAGATTGTGGTGGAAATAAGCGAAACAGAATTTTGCGCAGATGTCGAAAGCCTTTCAAAGCTGGTTGCCAGGTATCGCGAAGCCGGTTGCCGGATTGCTATTGATGACGTTGGCCGCGGTTTCAACAATTTGGAGAGAATTATTGCAATCCATCCGGATTTTTTGAAGGTGGATACCCTGCTGGTCAGGAAGGGCATGCAGGAAGAGTCGGCCCGTTACTTGCTGGAAGCCCTGGGTTATTTTGCAGAAAAATCGGGGTTGAGCCTGATTCTTGAAGGGATTGAAGATGCAGAGTTGTTGCGGTTAGGACTAAAAATCGGCGCACGTTACTATCAGGGTTTCTTTTTGGCTCCTCCGGCACCCTATCTGGCCGAAGATGCCGGCCTTGCGGAGATTACGAAACGAGAAGTCAAAGGTTATGTGCGTGATGAAATCCAGTGGCGTACCGGACAATGGCGGAAAGCAGAACAGCTAGATAAACTTCTCAAAAACCTTAGCTTTTCCGGCACCATTCAAAGCCTTGAAGAATACATTGGTAGGTTAATGCATTGCTTACCCAAATTTTGTTTCCGCATCTATGTATGTGACGGTTATGGCTATCAAAAAACGCCTAACTTCACCCGCGATCCGTGTGGCGGATGGGCAGTTTCTGGGAAATATCTCAATCGTAACTGGAGTTGGCGTCCATACTTTCCTCATGGTGTTATCCTTGCCAGCCGGCTAGGTAGCGGAATTGCTTCGGAACCTTACTTTGACCTTGAAACCAGGCTAAAGGTATGGACATTTTGCTATTTCTTGGGTAACGACTTGTATCTGTTTATTGATAACTTTGTTGATTAAAAAGCTAAGGGAATTTCATTCACCGCAATAGCCACTTCTATCTCTGTCGGTGACACGGTGCACGTAAAGCTGGGCGGCAAAGACGAAAGGGTGAGGTTTACCGGCGTCAACTGTCCGGAAATTCCCCATCCGGAGTTACACATCAAAGAGTAGCCCTACGGCAGAGAAACGAAAGCGTATACTGAAAAGTAGCTTTTTACCTGGGCGTATCCGGAAACGAAGGATACGGCCGTTTTTTGTCGAAAGTATTTCAGGGGTGACTGCTGTGACCACCGGAGATATTAAGGAAGCCATTAATATGTCGGCAACACAGCCATGTGTTAGGAAAAGAAAAGCAATGTTCATGTGCACGACTGGCTGCGCATAGTCTGCAAGGGAAGCCGGGGACTCATATATTTTCTGGCCCTTGGTTGGCTGATCTGGTTTGTGTGCACCTGTCGGCTCAGAGCCAGAAAAGCCGAATACTTGCTTTTTGCCGGCCTGCCCCTGCTCCTGGCGTTTTGCTAGACCTCGGGGGAGAGTTCTTTTACCTTCCCCTCCTGGTAAAGAGGGTTGTGGGTGAAATCGTCCTTACTAACCCCGGTACTGCCCTGGTCCTGTGCTATCTGGTGTTGACGGTTGGGGAGCTGGTCCGGATTTCCGGGAAGTACAAGCGCTAAGCCGAAGGCAAGGAAGCAAGGAGATAAAGGGACCGGCATTTAGCCTCCTCCCTGCAAAGAGCGCTGGCAGCAGGAGGATTTCATGGAGAAGGGGAAATTAATGCAGTACCACGAAGAACTAAAACGTTTACAGAGACTTCAAGGAAGCATGAGCCGGGCTTTGGGACTGTCGGCTCTGGTCGCTTACCCGGACGGGCGTCCGCTCACCGAAATCACCGGCCTGTGCTCTTTCTGCGCCCTGATCAACGCCAGCCCGGAAGGAAGGGCCAGGTGCGCGGCTTCGCGGGCGGCCTCGGTCAGGGCTGCCGCGGGTGCGGGGAAGGCGGTTCTCCACACCTGCCATGCCGGGCTGGTGCACTTAGGGGTGCCTTTGCAAGTGGCGGGGGAAACGATGGCGGTGCTGGTGGGCGGCAGTGTAGCTCTGCAGCCTTTGGCCCAAGACGCGGTGGCGCAGCTGGCCCGGGAAACGGGCGTTGCCGAAAAAGAGCTTTTGGCGGCGGCCAAAACTGTCCCCATCTGGCCCGCAGAGCGGCTTTCGATTGCTACGGAGATGGTGCGGGCAGTGACGGAAACCGTGGCCCAGCTGCTGTACGCCAGGCAGGAGCTTCAGAAAAAGGTAAGCGAACTCACGGCCCTCTTTGAATTCAGTAAAACTGTTTCCGGCAGCCTGCAGGTGGCCGAAGCCGCCCGGCGGGGTCTTCAGGCAGCGCTGGAATTGACCGGCGCCGCCAGCGGGTCGGTGCTCATGCTGGGCGAGGCGGAGCCGGGGGCGGCAATTGCCGAAGTGGCGGCTGCCCTGGAGCCGGATAACGCAAGGATTATTCCTGCCGGGGAAATAATCGCCGCCGTCGAGCGGGAAGCCCTCGCCGCTCACTTTGATAATGAAGAAAGCACGCCCGAAGGAAAGCGGCCGGCCGTGGCGGTACCTCTTACGGTCGGAGGCAGGGTGACGGGGGTGCTCACCCTGGCGGGCAGGCCGGGAGGGCAGCGCTTCACCGAAGAGGAAACCGTTTTCCTGACCACCCTGGGCACCGCTCTGGGGCTGGCGCTGGAGAACGCCCGGCTTTTCCGGAAGGTGCAGGAAAGGGCGGCCATGCTTGAGCGGCTGGCCGAAGTAGGGCAGGTGTTGTCGAGCCGCCTGGAGGTGGACCTGGTGCTTGAATCGGCTTTGGACAGCGTCCGGGACGTATTGGGCGCCCGCTGGTGTGCGCTGCGGCTGCTTGACGAGAATACCGGCGAACTGGTGTTAAGGGGCAATGTGGGCATGAGCCTGGGGTTGCAGGCGGAGGCGGGCCGGATCCGGCCGGACGGTAATTTGCTGGGCGAGGTGCTCCAAAAGGGGGAACCTGTGGTGGTGGAGGACCTGGCCGGCGCCGGGAGGGGCGTGCACCTTCCCTACTCCGTGCCCGAGGTGCGGGCCCTGGTCGTTGTGCCGGTGAAAACGGGCGGAAAGATTCTGGGCACCCTGAAGATTTATTCTCCCGTGCCGCGGCACTGGTCGGAAGAGGAAGTTGAGTACCTGTCTACCGTCGCGGCCCAGCTCGGGCTGGCGCTGGAAAACGCCCGCCTGTACTCCTCGCTGCGGGAGTATTACTTAAGCGCCGTGCAGGCGCTGGCGGCTGCCCTGGAGGCCAAGGACGTTTACACCAGGGGCCACTCCTTGCGGGTGGCGGAGCTGGCGCGTTCGTGCGCCCGCTTCCTGGGGCTCGGCGCCGAAGAGCAGGAGCAGGTGTACATGGCCGGGCTTTTGCACGACATCGGTAAAATCGGCGTCCGCGAGGACGTTCTGCTCAAGCCGGGTCCGCTTACTCCGGAAGAAAGGAAAGAAATGCAGGGTCACCCCGAAGCGGGGGCCAGGATTTTGGAGCCGGCCCGGTTCCCCGGCGGAGTCACGGCGGCCGTGCGGCACCACCACGAGGACTACGGCGGCGGAGGTTACCCGGCCGGGCTTTCCGGAGAGGAGATCCCGCTTTTGGCGCGCATCCTCCGCGTGGCCGACGCCTACGACGCCATGACCTCCGCCCGGCCCTACAGGAACGCATTTACCCCCGAACGGGCGCGCGCAGAACTGGAGCGGTGCGCGGGCAGTCAATTTGACCCCCGGGTGGTGGAAGCGTTTCTGCGGATCCCCAAGAACGAAGTGGAAAATGTTGTTAACGGGGGGGGGGGGGGTGACTCTTCTAACTTTCCTGGGAGAAATACTCTTTTCCCTCCGGCAGATGCGGTGATGGCCGTGGCCCGCCCCGGATGAAAAGTTTTTATTTTCCAGCAAAGCGTGCCGGGAGTACACATATTTTTTGAACTGGGGGGACGGTCTCTTTGGGATACGGAAAAAAGTCCATCCTTTTGGTGGAAGATTCGACCCTCACCAGGTTCTCTTCGAAAAGGCTGCTGGAAAGTAAGGGGTACGAAGTAAAAGAGGCGATCAGCGGAGAAGAGGCGCTGGTGAAGGCAAAAGAAAGTCTCGATCCGTTCGACCTCGTTATCGTCGACATTCACCTGCCGGGAATCGACGGCCTGGTGACCATTGAAAAGATCAAGAAAATCCCCGGCTACCGTTACGTTCCGGTGATGATCCTGACTGCCGACGCAAAGGAATCCACAGTCAAACAGGCCATCCAACTGGGGGCTGTGGAGTACCTCTGTAAACCTTTTACCTCCGGACAGCTCCTTCAGCGGGTGGATAAACTCATTGGCCGCAGCGAAGAGGAACCGCAGGAAGTTTTAAAAAGGGTTCTCTGTAAGGAACTCAACCGCGCCAGGAGAGGCAATACAAAGTTTACCCTGGTTCTCGCGCAAAGAAAGACCGGCAAGTTAAGCATGGCTGAAATAAGCAGGCGTCTGCGCAGAAGGCTGAGGGAAATAGACGAAGTGGTGGTTTTGAATGACAACCTGGTAGCCCTGGTACTCCCTTTAACGGGCGCGGAGGGTTCGGATACGGTCGTCAAAAAGTTCAGGGAGTGGGTGCCGGAAAAGGGGTGGCGCTTTGGTCGAGCGGTTTATCCTGAAGACGGTGCTGACGAGAAAGAGTTGCTGAACAGGGCACAGGAAAGGTTGCGCGAAGAAGAAAGGAAGCCGGCGCCGGTGAACGCTCCAGGCGGAGCTCCGCCGGAAACTCCTGCCTTGGAACAAGAGCAGTAGCGATGGCATGATTTTTATGTCCCGCCGCCGGCTCTGGATGAGATTTGCCGCTGGTTCCGGGAAAGGGCGGAAAGAGATGTCCCTAAAAACAGAAATCAGGAATTGGGAAAGGAGGCAGGGGAAATGAAAATACTGGATCTGGCGGCTATTGTCTTTTTCCTGAATATTCCGTTCGGATACTGGCGGGCAAACGCCGGCAAATTTTCCTGCTCCTGGGTGGCCGCCATCCACCTGCCTGTGCCCTTGGTGATTTTCCTTTGTTTTATGATGGGGATCGGGTGGACGTTGGCTTCTTTTCCTGCTCTGGTCGGGGTATAATTGAACAACGAACGGTGCCTTCGTGCACGTACACCTCTTTTTTCTGGCAGGATTTTTAACTCCCCGAAAAAAGAAATTAAGAAAAAGATGCTCAAGGGGGAGGGAGGATTGCGTGGACCCGGGACAGCGAAAAAACGATCTTCACCGGCTGGTAGACGCTTTACCGGAGGAAAAAACCGAAACGGCCGGAAGATTTCTGGAACTCCTGCTCGGTGACGGCGCCGTCCTTCTGCCGGAACGGTCGGTGGAGAGGCTGAGCCTTCTCGAAAGAATCGTCGATTCCCTTCCCGACGCCACCCTTGCCGTTGACCGCGAAGGGAAGGTGCTCGTGTGGAACCGGGCCATGGAGGAAATGACAGGAGTCAAGAGGGAAGAGATACTGGGCAGGGGCGAATACGCTTACGCCGTTCCGTTTTACGGGGTACGCAGACCAATTCTCGTCAACATCCTGCTCGGCAACGGCAAGGAATGGGAGCAGGAGTACGAGAAAATCGAGAGGAAGGTTCATATCCTCGTCGGCGAAGGTTTTGCTCCCTTTGCTCGCGGCGGCAGGGGGCTTCACTTCTGGACCCTCGCGGCCCCCATTTACGACGACAAGGGGAACCTCCTTGGGGCGGTCCAGTGCATCCGCGACATCGGCGAGCGCAAGAAGATGGAGGAGGAACTGAGGTACTGCAGCACCCACGACGCCCTCACCGGGCTTTACAACCGCGCGTTCTTCGAGGAAGAACTGCGACGGCAGGAAAAGGGCCGCTCTTTTCCCGTAAGTCTCATACTCTGCGACCTCGACGGCTTAAAAGTGGTCAACGACATGCTGGGGCACGAGCGGGGTGACGAACTCTTACGCCGCGCGGCCAAGGTGATCGCGGGCTGCGTCCGCGGGTCCGACGTGGTGGCCCGGGTCGGCGGGGACGAGTTTGCCGTGGTCCTGCCCCAAACGGACCGGAAGGGAGCCGAAGAGGTAGCCAAACGCATAATCGAGGCTGTAGAGGTGGACAATGCCCGGCATCCGGATCTCCCTTTGAGCATTTCCGTGGGGGTGGCGACGGTAAAAGATGCTTCGCGTCCGCTGCGGGAAGTCTATAAGGAAGCAGACGACGCGATGTATATGAACAAGCTTGCCAGCGGGAAAGATCCGCGGGGAGCGGTAATCCGTGCCCTCAAGGCGGCTCTGGCGGAGAAAGACTTCCACAACACGGAGCGCATGAAAGAGATTGCCTGCCTGCTGGGAAAGGCAGTGGGGCTCTCGCGCGAAGAAATGGACAATCTCCGCCTCCTGGTGGAGATGCACGACATCGGCAAGCTGGGAGTGCCGGACCACATTCTCTTCAAGCCCGGTCCTCTGACGGAAGAGGAAAGGAAGGAAATCCAGCGCCATTCCGAGGTGGGGTACCGCATTGCCCTTTCTTCCGGCGAGCTGGCTCCGGTGGCCGAGCTTATTCTTCAGCACCACGAATGGTGGGATGGGCAGGGGTATCCCCGGGGGTTGAAGGGAGAGCAGATCCACCTCTTGAGCCGCATCCTGGCTATAGTTGACGCCTACGATGCAGTGACGTCGGATCGTCCTTACCGCGGTGCAATATCGCACGAAGAAGCCCTGGGGGAGCTGAAGAGGTGTGCGGGGAGCCAGTTTGACCCGCGCCTTGTAGAAACTTTTATAGGGTTGTTGTCGGAAAAAGGGGGGCGGCTGTCCGGAAAAGAATCATAGGAACCGTTACTGTCGGGTGTCTGTTCAGGTAACTGCCGTCTGCGCCCGTATCGCGGCGCGGATGGGATTTCTCCCCAAAGATGACTCAGTTTTGTCGTTTGGTTTGAGTAAAGAGATAAAAAACCAACCTCTTCGACAGGCTTTTTCTTGACGCTTCGTTCGTTGAATGCCCAGGAGGCGGCCGCCATCAGGAAAGTGGCGAGGATGGAGATGATCAGCACGCGCCGCAGTTCTTCCAGGTGTTCCAGCACGGTCATTCCCTTTTCCCTGTTCTGCTTTCTCTTGAGCATAGCTTTCTCCTTTAGAAAAATGGCGCTCTACCGTTCTTCACCCACGGGCTGGAATTGTCCGGCTCGCTGAAGAGCTCCGGCGCGCCGGTAGCCTTCTTCGGCGGCCAGCCGGTCCAGCCAGGCGGTGGCCAGGTCGGCGCAGAATAAATCGGTGGCACCGTCCGTTTTCCGTTCGTCTACCGTTTTTAAATAGCTCCGGCAGGTTTCGTACAGGTAACCCGGTCGAAGTCAGGTTCCTGCCGGCCCGGCTTGTCGTAATTCCAGAGCATTTGCAAAATGGGTGCGGGGAACTTCCCGCCGTTCTGCTGGTATTCTTTTTTCACCGCTTTAAACAGGCGGTCGGCGATCCATAAATCGCTTTTGCACTCGCCGGGCGGGTCGACGGCTTTCCAGCGGTACTGAATCCACCGGCCGCTGTACGCCGTCGTGAAAACCGAAATCAGGGTTAACGAGGTAGCTGGCGTTTGTGTAGTTCACCACGTAATCGTGAAAATAAAGATTGTTTTGCAGGATGTAATTAATCATGCCGTTTAGCAGGGCAATATCCGTGCCGGGACGATGGCGCAGGTGGGTGTCGGCGAAGGCGGCGGATTTGGTTAACCGGGGGTCGGCGACGATCAGTTTGGCGCCCTTGTTTTGTTTGGCCTTTAAAATCCAGCGCATTGCCTGCGGGTGGTTTTCCGCCGAATTGGAGCCGATCATCAGAATTACGTCGGAATTTTTATAGTCGATGAAGTGATTGGTCATCACGCCCCGGCCGAAAGTGTTGGCCAGACCGGCCACAGTGGTGGAGTGTCAAAGGCGGGCGTGGTGCTCGATGTTGATGAGCCCCCACGCGCGAAACATCTTGTGCAGGGGGAACAACTGTTAATGAAATTCCCACTCGATAAACGGTCTGGGTAAATCGGCCATGGCGTTGACCATCAGTTCGACTATCCCGCCGTAGAGAATTTGGTACCTGGTCCAGAGTGCGTAGTGGGCCAGGGCGTCTCTGATCGCTCCTTTGCAGTTGGAGCAGGGAGCAGCCACGTATTTGGGAACGGCGGGATCCAGGACGTCCCCGAAGGCGCTCAAGATCTGTTTCATTTTCATCCGCGTTCCCACTTTGTTGCGCCACTGCGGGAAGTTAAATGATTGAATGACTGCAAAACCGGAACCCCCGCCGCAGCAGTAATTGTGGACCCCGTGAGGGTTCATTTCCCGGAACTGCGGGCAGAGCTTCCGCAGGACCCTTCTTTGCGGCTCGACCAGGCCCATTAATCTGACCATATTGCAGGGATCGTGCAGGGTGACGGGGAAATTGTTGCGGGCGGGGTCGAACTTGACGGCGCCGCGGCGAACAATTTCCCACAGCAGGGGCAGGCAGCTTTCCCGGGGAATTTCGGAACTGCTCAGTTCACCCGTTAACACCCTGTCCGCCACTACCACGTAGGCCTTGGTGGCGTGGCCGCATTCCCCGATGACAATTTTTTTCACACCCAGGTCCCTGGCGATGAGAGTATGTCTCAAGACAATCCTGGCCAGCTCCACATCGTCGTACCAGGCCCCGTAGTTTACCGCGTCATAGCCCACGGCTTCGCTGCTCAAGGTGTAGTTGATCCCCGCGGCGTCAAAGAGCACGGCGAAAGCGCCGGGGTTTTCCGGCCAGGCCAGGTATTCCCCCGCGTTGTGAATTAAAAGAATGTCCGCGCCTTTCTTATCCACGGGTAATTTAATTTTCCGCTCCGTTCTTTCGAAGATGTCGTCTTCGATAAACTCGATCGTATCCTTAAACGCCAGCGGATTCATTCCGGTGGAGGAGCCTACTTTTAACTGGGTAACGCAGCCCTTTTCGTGGATTTCCGGCGGGGCGATCCCCATTTCCTGGCTGAAAAGCTTCCTGATTTCCCGGGCGATCAACCCGTTGTCCAGCCCCACGGGGCACATCAGGGCGCACCGGCGGCAGAGGGTGCACCGGTAGGCGGACTCCAGCAGCCTGACCAGCGTTTTATAGTTGACCTCCAGGTCGGCGCCCACGAAACCCCCCAGCAGCCTGCCTTCCGGGGTAAAAAATTTTTTGTAAATCTTTCTTAAGACCTCCGCGCGGAAAGTCGGGCGGTAAATCTCCTGTTGGCCGCTGCCTAGATAAACGTGGCAGGCGTCCGAGCAGGTCTGGCAATGCATGCAATAGTCCAGGGAAAGCCGCAAAATCTGCAGGAACGTCCAGTTGTTCCGGGGATCGAGAAGTTTTTGTAAGCCGCTTAAGAATTTCTTGACGAATTCATCTTCTTCTTCCCTGGATTCAGGTTTGGGCAAGCCCAGCGGAGTATGTTCGTCGAAACAGAACTCGTAGTTGTTCGTCCATTTCTCGGGCGGGGAGACCATGGGTTCTTCCTTGCCCAGGTGCGGCACCGTCATCAGCTCGTCTACGGTTAAAGAAATTAAAGGCTGGTCGTCCAACCGGCTCATCTCTTTGAAAATTTTTTTACTCATTTTGGACCTCTCTCCCGTCAGCAATTTGCACTTGTTCCGCCCAGGTTTTCCCGGGAACGATGTGCGGTGCGGCCCAGGTTACCCGGTAGGCGAGCTGCGCCGTTATTTTTTTATCAATGGGGGAGCCTTTCGTATTTAATCCGTCGTCCCAGAGCACTTTATGAAAGGTGAAAAACTTGGCGGCGTAATGAAGGAGTTTGGTAAAAGGCATATAAATCAGAAACAGCTCGAACAAAAGGAAATTCAGCAGAACCGGTAAAGGTACATCCGGCGCTTGCAAGAAGAGAACGCCATCTATGTACACCCTGGGAAAAATTAAGCGGGGATCGTTTATCCAGGAAAGAAGGGCCGTGCCAAAAATGGAGAGGAGAAAGAAGAGATTGAAATAATCGACCGGCGTCGTATAAAGTTTTAGCCCCGCGCTGCCTGCCCGCTTAATGATCAGGCCCAGGGCGCCCAGGGCGCCGAGGAAAAAGGAGCCGACGCCAAAAATATTGGCAAATAGAGAAAAACTGGTGAAATAAAGATCAAACACCTCTTCAATAAGCAACAGAAACAGCCAGAAGAAAAAGAAGTAGATACCCCAGTGCATGGCCAGGGCAAAGGGCCAGATGCCGAAACGGTTGTACTCTCTTACCCGCTTCAGATAGAACACTTCCGCCAGCAGTTCTTTGAGTTCGTTGAGCAAGACGGTATGCCGGGGTTTGCTTGCGTAGTCGACCTCTTCCATGTAGGAGCCGCCGTAATGATTCGGTTCGTGGGCTACCGGGTAGAGCTCCCAGCGCAGGTGGAGGGGTTGGGCAGCCAGGCGGACAATCTTATAGGCGGCGGCAACAACAAAAATAAGGACAGAAAACCACCCCAACAGGACCAGGAACAAACCCATGTTATACCCCCTCTTCTAAATCTAGTATGGATTTTGCCAGGGGTTTGTTGTTCTGTTTCGATAATATTATAGTTGATCTTCGCTGTTTCTTCAATACCGAATTTAAATTAAAGATCAGGCACAAAGTTTCCCAGGCACAAAGGCACAAAGTAAAAAATCAGGCACAAAGGTAACTGGCACAAAGGCACAAAGTAAAAATGGCTGCCTCAGAAAATAGATTTAGCCATAAAGGATTCTTAAGAACACAAAGCATAAGATTTAACTGTGCCGGTGAGGGTCCTTTGTGCCTCTGTGCCTTAGTGCCTTTATTTACTCCGCTTCGTAGAGAGTAGCTCCTTTTTATTCCATATCTGGAAGGCAGAAAAAAGAAAATTCCTATAGAATTAATAACGGCCCGGTGCTTTTTCAATTCTTCAACCGGGCCGGCAAGGTAAACTGCTTAATTTTTCTCCGGCAGGATGAGCGCGTTGCTGACCAGGTGGTGAATGTGTTTTACTTTTACGTTTAATTTGTAATACCGGACAATATCGTCCAGCGCGTCAAAGCAGTTGTGGCACGGCGAAAGGACTATTTTGGCGCCCGTCTGCACAATTTGATCCGCCTTCAGCTTGCCCTTTGCCATCCGGTTGGGCCGGTACTCGTCCCCGAAGGCCAGGTTGCCGCCTCCGCCGCCGCAGCAGTAGTTGTACTGCCGGTTGGGCCACATCTCCCGGAAATCCATCACCGACTGCTGGACAACGTACCGGGGAATCTCCACGACACCTTCTTTGCGGACCAGGTTGCAGGGGTCGTGCAGGGTAACCGGTTCCGGGTTGCGGGTGGGGTCCAGCTTGAGGCGCCCTTCTTTGATCCAGTCGGCCATTAACTCCAGGATGCTGTATACGGGGTAATCCGCCCCCAGCCATACTTTCCGGCCCCACCGCTGCGCCCGGATGGCGTGCCCGCACTCGGTAACGACCACGGCTTTGGCCTTGAGCCGGATGTATTCGTCCATGATCCGCTGCACCATGATCCGGGAAGCTTCGTCGTCGCCGCTGAAGAGGGCGTAGTGGGTGGCGTCCCACCATTTGCTGCTGCACGTCCAGCTGGCTCCCGCCGCCCAAAAGATCTTGGCGATGCTCTGCACGTCCTGGGGATAATACTTGATTTCGCGCGGGTCCCAGAGGAATAAATAGTCCGCCCCTTCTTTGTCCACCACGATCCGGGCGTTGGGGTCGCCTACCTCTTCCACGAGCTCATCGGACATCCACTCCAGGGTTTCGAGATAATCTTCCTGGGTAACCTCCATCTGGTTGCCTGTATTGAGCTGAGCGTTCACCACGTCCTGCAAAAAGCCGGGCGCGTACTTTCCCTCGCTGACCCGGATGCCCCGGACGGTTCTGACCACACCGGCGATGTTCACCTTCATGGGGCAATGCATGGTGCACCGCTCGCACATAGTGCAGTTCCATAAGAATCTCGAATCCAGCACCTCGTCGCGCTTGCCCAACAAAACCTGCGTGATGAACTTGCGGGGATCCATGGTTTCGTGAACGCCGTTGTAAGGGCAGCCGGCGCTGCACATTCCGCAGGCCAGGCAATTGGAGAAGTCTAACGGGTTGGGAGCCGTTATGAACCTGGTTATTATTTCTTCTCTAAACGATGGGTTTAATTTGCTGGCCGGAATACTGCTCAACTTATACCCCCCTAAAAAAGTAAACTTTGTCCTAATAATATCAATTAAAAATTTTGCTGAGCAATTAGTAAAACAGTTCAATTATAAACAACTTTTGTGTCTTTCTCTGTATTTCGCCGTTGTTCTTTTTTTTATACAGTTTTAGCTTGCAAGGAGCTAGAAAATCAAGGAAGCTTGACCAGGGCCTCCAAAATCCCCGGCCAGTCGCAATATTTTTCGATATTTTCCCTGGCCATGGCGATGCTCCGGTGGTCGCCGGGATGGATGCGCCGCTCTATTTCGCTTATTTTTTCAATGGTGGTGAAAGTATCGTAATGAACTAAAATCACCGGCACACTTTTTTCTCCGGCGCGGGCAATCACTTTCACGTCCGGGTAGAGGCCGCCGGTTAAAATCAACACGGAAGTGCTGGTTTCCAGGGCGGCCAGGGCGATATCGGCGCGGTCCCCGCCGGTGATGACGGCTTTATTGGGGGAGCGCCGCAGGTACCCCAGGGCGCTTTCCGTGGTCATCGCCCCGATGACCACGTCTTCGACAATTCTGTCCAGCCTGTCTTCGCCGGTAAGCACTTCCCCGCCCAGGACCTCGTAGTATTCGGCCACGGTCGGGCAGGCGATCTCGGGGTGACTGGGGATAATTCCCAGCGTACGGTACCCTTTTTCAGCCAGGACGGGGCGGTAAACACCCTCGGTTTTCGCCAGCAGGGGCCGGGGGACGTTGTTGAAGATGTTCCCCAGCACGTTTGCTCCCGCCTGGGAAAAGTGGGTGTTAAAGAAAATTGTCTCGTCCAGGCCGAAGTCGTTTTTAATCTGCACCGCGAAAAGAACCGCCGCCTGGAAGTGGCGGGCCAGCGTCAACGCGTCTGCGCCCAGGCAGCCCATTACGTAGGGGAACTCCGCCCCGCCGACGATAACGATATCCGCTTCTCCGGAAACCTGCCGGTAGGCGGCGGTGATTTGCTCTAAAGCGGCGGCCCGCCGGTTCCCGGAAAGATAAGAGGAGCCGACCGTGAAGGGGACGATGGTTTCGATCGGGTAGGGGAGGCGTAAGACCTGTTGCATCAGGATCCCGTCTTCGTCCTCCTGCCCCTTGACCCCGGCCGGGTGGCCGACCGGTTTGAAATAAGCCACCCGGTAACCCTGCTCCCGGAATTTCAAGGCCAGGCCGAGCGCGATAGCCGTTTTGCCGCTGCCTGCCGTCCCTAATATGTACAGGTTTTTCATTCATTTCACCTCATGAAATAGTGATTTTAACGTCCAGAGCAACTGCCCCGTCCGGATAAGCAAAGAGCGGGTTGATGTCCATTTCGGCAATCTCCGGGAAATCGCTGCCCAACCGGGCCACCCGGGCAATGATCTCCGCCAGGGAATTGATGTCCTTCGGTTTTTCTCCCCGGTACCCCCGCAGGAGCGTGTATGCTTTCGTTTCCATAATCATATTTTGGATTTCCCTTCTGGTCAACCGGTGGGCCAGCCGGAAAGCAACGTCCTTGAGCAAGTTGACGTAAATGCCGCCCAGGCCGAAGGCGATCAGGGGGCCGAACTGAAGATCCCTGGTCATGCCGATCAATACCTCGTCGCCTTTGGGCATCATTTTTTGCACTTCCACCCCGTGGATGACCAGTTCCGGGAAGTAGCGGTGAACATTTTCGCTGATTTGAATGAAGCTTTTTTGGGCTTCCCCGGCAGTTTTGATATTGGTAATGATCCCGCCCACGTCGGTCTTGTGGATAATCTGGGGGGAGGCAACCTTCATGACCACCGGAAAGCCCAGTTCCTGGGCATGTTGGGCCGCCTCTTCCGGGGTGGCGGCCAGGTAAACGGGGGCGACCGGGATGCCGTATGCCTCTGCCACCCGGGCCGCCTCGCTGCCCAGGAGGACCAGCCGGCCGTCTTTTTTTACTTTCTCCAGGACACGTTTGACGGATTCTTTCCTTAAGTTATTAAATTGTTCTGCGGGTTCGGCAAGCGGTATCTTTTGCGTCCGGGCAAAACCAACCATCCCGCTGATGGCCAGGACGGCCGGCTCGGGAAAGGTGAAGCAGGGGATGCCGGCCTCCTCGAAAAGGCGTCTTCCTTTCGCCAGGTACTCGCCGCCCAGGAAAACGCCGAAAAGCGGTTTGTCCGGAGCGTTTTGCCGGGCCCGGAGGATGGCGCGGGCGATGCTTTCGTCGTCGGTGACGGCGGTGGGGCAGACCAGGACCAGCACGCTGTCTACGCCCGGGTCCGCCAGGACGTGCGCGACGGCATTTTGGTAACGTTCGGGGCCGCCGTCGCCGAGCACGTCGACGGGGTTGTAAATGGCCGAGGCCGCCGGGAGGCTGGCCCGGAGAGCCTGCGTTGTCGTCTGTTGAAAACGGGCCATTTTTAAATCTGCCTTTTCAACGTTGTCGGTGGTAATAATTCCCGGCCCGCCGGCGTTGGTAACGACGGCCACCCTGTCCCCGGCCGGAACCGGCTGGGTGACAAAAGCGGCGGCCAGGTCGAACAATTCCGCCATGCTGCGCGCCCTGATGACCCCCGTCTGCCGGAAGGCCGTTTCGTAGGCCAGGTCGCTGCCCGCCAGGGCGCCGGTGTGGGAAGAGGCCGCCCGGGCGCCCGCCACGCTGGTTCCGCTTTTGTAAATAATCACCGGTTTTTGGCGGCCGGCGAGGCGGGCCACCTCTAAAAACTGGGCGCCGTTGGCGACGTCTTCGATGTAACAGAGGATTACCTTTGTATGCGGGTCGGCGGCGGCGTCTTCGATAAAATCGGCTTCGTTTAAGTCGGCCTTGTTGCCCAGGCTGATTACTTTGGAAAAACCGAGCCGGCTCTTGCGCGACCAGTCCAGAATGGCCACCAGCATGGCGCCGCTTTGGGAGATAAAAGCTATGTTTCCCTGCCGCGGATAAGTTCCGGAGAAAGAAGCGTTGATTGGCGTGTGGGTATCGATGACCCCTACGCAGTTGGGGCCCACCAGGCGCATCCCGTACTTTTTGCAGATGCGCAAAAGCTCTTTTTCCAGGTGCAGGCCCGCGCGCCCCACCTCTTTAAAACCAGCGGATATGATCACGAGGCCCTTTACGCCGGCCTGTCCGCATTGTTCGGCCACTTCCGGGGTGCGGGCGGCGGGGATGGCCATGACCGCCAAATCGATCTTTTCCTGGACGGCCGGCAGACCGGGGTAACATGTTATTCCTTCTATTTCGGTTTCTTTAGGGTTAATCGGATAGATTTTTCCCTGGTAGCCCGAGTCAATTATGTTTCTCACGAGCACGTTGCCTATTTTTCCGGGGGTTTTGGAGGCGCCGACGATTGCTACCGATTCCGGCTTCAGAATGCTGGCCAGCGTCACTTTCGGATCTCCTATCTTTTTTACAGTTTGGAGCATTTATCGATTAATTTTACCTTAGAAATAGCCATCTGGACAAGTTCTTTATTTCACAAGAGAGTCGTTTATAAGCGTTTTTTTCACTTTTTCTGTCGTCAGGGGGTACTTTTTTCTTTTTTCCTTATATTTTCTCTTGAAGTTGCCGGATCTATGTAAGCGGATCACGCTGTTTTATTTTTTAAACAAAGATTTGATTTTTAATTTTTTAGTTGATGGCAACTTCACCTTTGTTGTATAATTTTTAAAACGTCCGGATGGTAGTTAAAAATCAGGAGTTTAAAGACGCCGCGCGGGCGGGCGCAAAAAAGATTTTTAGCGCGGGATTTTATGAAAGGGAGGAGTTTTCGGGGATGGATGGTGTTGATCTCAGATCTTTGAACGAGGAGTTGACCGAGAAGGAAAAGCGCATTAAAGCCGGCGGGGCCCCCAAGTATCACCAGGCCAACGCCGCCCGGGGAAAATTGTTCGCCCGGGAAAGGTTGCGGCTTCTGCTTGATCCCGATGCGCCCTTTTGCGAAGACGGCTTTTGGGCCAACAACCTGGCGGGGGATTTGCCTGCCGACGGGGTCGTTTGCGGGGTGGGGAAAATCCACGGCCGGACGGTCTGCGTGATGGCCAACGATTCCACGGTCAAGGCCGGTTCCTGGGGCTGGCGGACGGTGGAAAAGATCTTGCGCATCCAGGAAACCGCCCTGGATTTGAAAGTGCCCATGCTCTACCTGGTGGATTCCGCCGGGGCAAGAATCACCGATCAGGTGGAAATGTTTCCCGGCAGGCGGGGAGCAGGGGCAATTTTTTACAACGAAGTAAAGTTGTCGGGGATGGTCCCGCAGATTTGCCTCCTTTTCGGCCCTTCGGCCGCCGGCGGAGCCTATATTCCCGCTTTTTGCGACGTGGTTTTCATGGTGGATGGTAACGCCAGCATGTATCTGGGGTCCCCCCGGATGGTCGAGATGGTGATCGGCGAAAAAACAACCCTGGAAGATCTGGGCGGGGCGCGCATGCACTGCACGGTAAGCGGTTGCGGCGATATGTTGTGCAAAACGGAAGAGGAAGCCATTGCAGCCTGCCGCCGGTACCTCGCCTACATGCCGCAAAATTACCTGGAAAAACCCCCTTTGGCCGAGGCGCTTCCCCCCGTTGAAGGCAGAGAAATCGAAGCGATTATCCCTCCCCTGGAAAGTGAACCCTTTGATATGTATGAAGTGATTCACCGGATTATCGACCGGGACAGCTGGTTCGAAATCAAGGAGTTGTTTGCCCGGGAATTAATTACCGGCCTTTGCCGGATCGGCGGCCGGGTCGTGGGCGTTCTGGCCAATCAGCCCCTGTACATGGGCGGCGTCCTTTTCGTGGATTCCGCCGATAAAGGCGCCCGGTTCGTCAACCTCTGCGACGCCTTTAACATCCCCTTGCTTTTCCTGGCGGACGTGCCCGGCTTTATGGTTGGCGAGGACGTGGAGAAACAGGGGATCATCCGTCACGGGGCAAAATTTATTTCGGCTGTTTCGGAGGCTACCGTGCCGAAGATATCCGTAGTCGTGCGCAAGGCTTACGGGGCAGGCTTATACGCCATGTGCGGCCCGGCCTACGACCCCGACTGCTGCCTGGCCCTGCCCAGCGCCCAGATCGCCGTAATGGGGCCGCAGGCGGCGGTGAAGGCCGTCTACGAAAACTACATCAACGCCCTGCCGCCGGAGGAAAGGCCGGCCTTTATCCGGCAAAAGCAGGAGGAATACGTGAAAGACATCGATATTTACCGGCTGGCTTCCGAACTGGTGGTGGACCACATCGTCCGGGGCCGGGACCTGCGCAACGAATTAATCGCCCGCTTCAACCTCTACGAGTCCAAAACGCAGCGGTTCTCCGAACGCAAACACCCGGTTTACCCGGTGTAGGTGCTGCTAAAGAACGGAGGGAGTTGAAATCGTGAGTTACGAAACTGTTAAACTGCAAAAAGAAGGCCACGTGGGCATCCTTTCCTTCAACCGTCCCCAGGCCATGAACGCCATCTCCACGCAACTGGCCAAAGAGCTGTTGGCCGCCCTGGAGGAACTGGAGCTGGATGATGAAGTCTTTGCCGCCGTCCTTACCGCTGAAGGGGACCGGGCTTTTTGCGTGGGGGCGGACCTGAAAGAAAGAAAAGACATGACGAAAGACGAAATGAAGAAACAACGCGCCCTTTTCGTCCGGGCCTTTACCGCCGTGGCTACATTCCCCAAGCCCCTGGTGGCGGCGGTGAACGGCTATGCCCTGGGTGGCGGCTGCGAGTTTGCCCTGGGTTGCGACTTTATCATTGCTTCCGAAAACGCCGCCTTCGGCCTGCCGGAAGTGGGGCTGGCCATCATCCCCGGCGGGGGCGGTACCCAGTTGTTGCCCCGCATCATCGGGCGCGCTAAGGCGAAAGAACTGATCTTCACCGGCCGGCGCATTTCCGCCGCCGAAGCGTACCGGTTGGGCCTGGTGAACTACGTCGTTCCCCCGGCGGAACTGATGAATAAAACCATGGAAATTATGGCCGAAATCGTCAGGAACGGTCCGATCGCCTTAAGGCAGGCCAAGCGGGCGATTAACCTGGGCGTGGAGCTGGACCTGAACACAGCCCTGGCGCTGGAGGCCGAATGCTACAACGCCTGCCTGTATTCCGAAGACCGGGACGAAGGCCTGCGGGCCTTTAACGAAAAACGCAAACCAGTCTATAGAAACAGGTAAGAACGTTCGCTTGAGAGGGCTCATTGAAAATTACGCCGGGGGGCCGGTCGGCCCCCGCGGCTTTTTTGCGTCTTAATCGGCGGCCCCCGGCCGCCGATTTATTTATATTTATTTAGGAAGGGGAGGAGATTGCCGCAATAGCAAAGAATATTTAGAAAGTAAAGCGTGCCGGTTGGCGGGGTGGGAAGATTGCTGGACATTTCCGCGTTGGACAGGGTCATTAAAGATACTCTGGCCGCCATGGAAAGGGCGAAAAGCCAGATTTTCGACATAGCCGAAACCGCCCGGCACGAGTGCCACCGTCTTCAGCAGGAGTTGACCCAGGTTGTTGAGGAGATAAAGAAAACCATCACCCAGGTTGACGAACTGGAAGCGAAGGAAAAGAAGGCCCGCTTTCACCTTATGGAAGTAAGCCGGGATTTCCAGCGCCACCGGGAGGAAGATATTAAGGAAGCGTACGAGACGGCCCAAAAGCTTCAGCTGCAGCTGCGCGACCTGCGCCACCACGAGCAGATGTTGCGCTTCCGCCGGGACCAGCTGGAGATTAATTTAAGGCACATGAAAGCAAACATGGCCAAGGTGGAGAGCACGCTTGCCCACCTGAGCACGGCCATCAATTACCTGAGCAACGATCTTCAGGAAGTATCGCTAAGGATGGGCGAGATCCAGCAGCTTCACGAGCTGGGGATAAGCATCATCCGGGCGCAGGAAGAGGAGCGAAAGCGGATCGCCAGAGAGATTCACGACGGCCCCGCCCAGATGATGGCCAACATTGTCATGCGGGCGGAATTTTGCTTAAAGCTGCTGGAGCTGGACCCTTTGAAGCTAAAGGAAGAGCTGGCTTCCCTGCGGGAGCTCGTCCGGCAGAGTTTGCAAGACGTGCGCAAGATAATTTTCGACCTGCGGCCGATGGTGCTGGATGACCTGGGGCTGGTGGCCGCCTTGAAACGTTACCTGGCTGATTTTAAGGAGCAGTACGGCGTCGCCGCGGAGTTCGTTTTTTTCGGGCAGGACAGGCGCCTTCCCGTCTCCACCGAAGTCACCCTTTTCCGCATTGCCCAGGAATGCTTAAACAACGTGCGCAAGCACGCCGCCGCCCGCAGCGTGCTGGTGAAAATGGAGTTCATGCAACAGAGGGTAAACCTGCTGGTTAAGGACGACGGGAAGGGGTTTGATCTTGCGGAGGTGAACAACCATACCCCGCTGGGGGGTTACGGGCTGATTAACATCCGGGAAAGGGCCCAGTTGCTGGGCGGGTTTGTCCAGATCAACACGGCCCCGGGCAGAGGGACGGCGGTATACGTCTCCGTTCCCCTGCAGGAATAAAAAATACTGAGAACGGCGGCAGTTACCGGGCGCCGGCTGTTTTTAAAAGGCCGGGTGAAAAAAGGGTTGGTTTGCTTGGCGGAAGTAGAGGTAATCATTGCGGACGATCACTCCTTAATCAGAGAGGGTTTGCGCATCTTTCAAAAGCTGGGCGCGGGCTAACCGCACCCAGGCGGTGCTGTACGCGATTAAAAACAGGCTGGTCCAGGTTTAGACGGAAGAGGTTAAACGTAAGTATCCAGTAAACCGCCGGGGCACGGCATTTTCCTTCGCTCACCCCCGGCTTTCCTGCCGGACGGCGGCGCGGCGTGCAATGTGACCGGACCGGCGGCGCTGTAAAGGCGGCATGAAGGCGGCTTTCTTTTTACGGTGCCTAGCGGTTAAACAAAGCGGCTTTTTTGGCCGGCGGGCTTTTGCCCGCCTTTTTGCTTTTGCCCGCCGGGACTAAAGTCCCAAAAAAATTGGTCTTCCGGGACTATTGAAATCGGGACTCCGGTTCGATGCGCGAAAACGCTGGGAGTTGTAAGATACGTTTAAAAAAAATCTTCAAAAAAAGGAAGGGTGGTGTCTTTTCATGAGGAACCTGTTGGCTCGTCTGCTGCGGGAGGAAAGCGGCCAGGGAATGGCCGAGTACGGGCTGATTCTGGCGCTGGTGGCGATTGCGGTGATAGCAATATTAGGGACGATGGGAACCAACTTAAACACAATTTTTACCAGGATCAGCGATAGACTGGGACAGGCTGCTGGTCAGCAGTAGGATTTATGATCCTTTTCGACCTTCTCGTTGCCGCCCTCACTGCCGCCTGCGCCTGGACGGACCTGCGCGCCAAAAAAATTTACAACGTGGTGCTGCTGCCTTTTGCCCTGGCCGGAATTTTCTTCCACATTTATTTTTACGGTCCAAAAGGACTTCTGGAGGGGCTGGCCGGCCTGGCAACCGGCCTGTTCCTCCTCCTGATCCCTTTTCTTCTGCGTCAGATGGGCGGTGGAGATGTAAAGCTCCTGGCCGTCATCGGGCTTCTCAAAGGGCCGCAGTTTGCGCTGGCGGTTTTTCTGGGGGCGGCGCTGGCAGGCGGACTGCTGGCCTGCCTTTTGCTGATCAGACAGGGGAGGCTGCTCTCCTTCCTGCAGTCGTTGGGTTATGCCGTTGTTTTTCGCCTCGCCCGGGCGCCCGCACCTTATGCCTTTCCAACCCTGGAGAAAGCCGCTCCGGGAGAGACTCTTCCTTTTGGCGTGGCCATCTCGGCGGGCGTCCTGGCGGCCTACCTGTTGGGAAGCAAGCTGGGGTGATGAAAAATGAGGGGAAAAACAGTCCGTCAGGAAAAAGGCCAGGCCCTCGTGGAGCTGGCCCTCCTGCTTCCGGTGCTGCTGCTTGTTTTGGGGGGAATTATCGAGTTCGGGCGCATTTTTCACGCCTATCTCGTAATTACCGGCGCCAGCCGCGAAGGGGCGCGCTCGGCCGTCGTCGGAGAGCCTTACGAGGAAGTCCGCGAGAAAGTTTTCAGCGCGGCCGCAACGCTGGATGAGGACGACATTGCTTTTTCCCTCGACCCCGAAAATTATACGCGGGGAGATATGCTGACCGTTACCGTCACTTACGACCTGGATCTGGTCGTCCCGTTCATCAGTGCCCTGCTCCCCGATCCTTTTCCTTTAAGGGCCGCCACCACAATGAGAGTGGAGTGAAGCGCCCATGTTTAGAAAAGCTTTCGGAAAACTCGCCCGGGATGAAAGGGGAGGGGCGCTGGTCCTGGTTTCTCTGGCCATGTTAAGCCTTCTGGGATTCGGCGCGCTGGTAACGGATTTCGGCCTTTACATCTTAGCCAGGCAACAACTGCTCAACGCCGTGGACGCCGCAGCGCTGGCCGGCGCAGCAGAGTTTTCCCCCGCCGGAAGCGGGGAGGAGGCGGCGGCACAGCGCGTGGCGGGGGAGTACGCGGTCAAAAACGGGGCCGATCCCGACACTCTGGAAGTTTTTGTGGAAACCGGCTCGGACGGGCGCAAGATGGTCCGGGTGAGCGCCGAAAAGAGGGTGGACTTTGTCCTGGCCCGGCTGTTCGGGTTTGAGTCGGGGACGGTGCAGGCCGGCGCCTCTGCCGCCGTGGCGGGGGTCACCGCATGCCGGGGGGTTGCTCCCCTGCTGGTACCGAAACAGGACTTCCGCTTTGGCGAAAGGTATACCTTAAAGTACGGGGATCCGGCTTTCCCCGGGAATTTCGGCGCCCTTGCCCTTGGCGGCAGGGGAGCCAGCGTCTACCGCCATAACCTGATTTACGGCTACGGCGGGGAGATAGCCGTGGGCGACATAGTGACGACCGAGCCGGGAAACATGACCGGCCCCACCGGGGGGATAGACCAGCGGCTGGCCCGGTGCACCAGGAACTGCACAATCGACAACTTTGAACCCGGCTGCCCGAAAATCCTGATCATCCCCGTTTACGAACCCGACGGCCCGCTGCACGGGAGGAGTGAGGTAAGGGTGGCAGGCTTTGCGGCCTTTTTGGCCGACCGGGTGGATTCGGAAAAAGACGAAATTCACGGGTATTTCATCTGCACCACGGTTGCCGGGCAGGCCGATTTTTCCCAGCCTACCGCGTACGGCCTTTACGCCGTCAGGCTGCTCAACTGACTGGTTTAATAATCAGTATCATTAAAGGGGGTCGCCGGAGTTTTGCGCGGAAAAGCAAATCTTTTTTTGATTTTGGCCGTATTGTCGGGCCTTGTGGCAGCGTACGGGGTTTATGCCTACCTGCGGGGGCTGCAGGCCGCTTACCGGAGTGCCGGCGATTTTAAGCCAGTCGTCGTGGCCCGGGAAAAAATTTCCCCGCAAACCCGGATCACAGAAAAGATGATCGAGGTAAAGGAAGTGCCGGCGCGGTACATCCACGAACAGGCAATTGCCCGCCGGGAAGAAGTTTTGGGGCAGCTTGCCAACACGGTCATCTATCCCGGCGAGCAGGTTTTAAAGACGAAAATTGCCGGGAGCAAAGACCCTTCCCAGGGGTTTGCCTTCCTTGTGAACAGCGGGAAAAGGGCTACCACCATCGCCGTGAACGACGTTTCCTGTGTGGCCGGCCTGCTCCGGCCGGGGGACAGGGTGGATGTGGTGGGCACGGTGGACGTGCCTTCCGGAAACGCCAAGGCCACCGTTGCCTCCCTGCTCATCCAGAACGTAACCGTCCTGGCCGTCAACCAGTCGGCCGATTTGAACCCGGTGAAAAACAACAACAAGTCCGTCCAAACCCAGACGGTTACTCTGGAGGTTACCCCGCAGCAGGCACAAACCCTTATCCTGGCCGCCGAGAGGGGCTCCGTGCGCCTTCTTTTAAGGGCGCCCGGGGATGCGGCCGAGGTGGCGCTCCCCTCCACCAGGCTCGAGCACCTGGTCCGGTAACAGCGTCCAGTAAATATTCAGTGATTGCGGGGAGAATGCTATGCCCCGGCGGATTACCTGAATACTTACTTCGTCTATGGGAGGTGAGCAGAATGGATCCAATAAAGGTGATCATTGCCGACGACATCGCCGGCACCCGGGAGGACATTAAAAGGCTTCTCTATTTTGAAGAAGACATCAATGTCATCGGGGAGGCGGCGGACGGCGAGGAAGCCGTCCGGCTGACCGAGGCCTTAAAACCGGACGTCATCCTGATGGACATCAACATGCCCGGGATGGACGGCATCCAGGCCGCGGAAACGATTTCCTTGCAGTTTCCCGAGGTCGCCGTGGTCATTATTTCCATCCAGGGAGAGCAGGAGTACCTGCGCAAGGCCATGGCGGCGGGAGCCCGGGACTACCTGGTCAAGCCTTTTAACAGCAGCGAACTGGCCGAGACAATCAGAAGGGCAAGCAGCTTTCACAAAAAAGTCAGTTTTTCCGGCCGGCCCGCCGCCTCTACCCTGCAGCCTCCGCGCCCGCCCGGCAGGATAATTACCTTCTTCAGCACCAAGGGCGGGGTGGGGCGGACAACCCTGGCCTGTAACCTGGCGGTGGCGCTGGTGCAGAAGACGGGCCGAAAAGTGGTTCTGGCGGACCTTGACCTGGCGGGCGGGGACGCGGCGGTGCTTCTCAACTTAAACACCAGGGGAACAATTGCGGAACTGGTTCAGGAGTCCGACTACGGCGACCCCTCCCTCCTGGAAAGCTACCTGGCCCCCCACTTCTCGGGCGTAAAAGTTTTGCTTTCGCCGGCCAGCCCTGATCACGCGGAGGCCGTCGCGGCGGGGCGGGTGGGGGAGATTTTGCAGGCTTTGAAAAAGAACTACGACTACATTCTGGTCGACACGCCGGCTTTTTTAAACGAAGTAACCGTTGCCGGTCTGGAAATTTCCGACGAGATCCTGATCCCGGTTACCCAGAACCTCCTGGCCATGAAACACGCGCGCCTGGCCGCGGACGTCCTGGAGCGCCTGGGCTTGAGCCCGAAAGCGAGAATGGTCTTAAATAAAAACAGGCCGGACCTGTTAAAGCCAAGGGAACTGGAAAAAAGCCTGAATTGTTCCCTGTGGCACGTCGTTCCGGCAGAAGAAAAAATTGTTCTTTCCTCGGTCAATAAGGGAATGCCCTTTGTTCTTGCGGAAGCAGGCAGCGCGGTGAGTAAGAGCCTGTTTGATCTCGCCGCCCTCCTGGCCCGCGCAGGAGAAGGAGTGCCCCGGGAAGCCCCGCAGCAGGCCCCTGCGCCGGCGCGGGAAAACAGATCCCTGGTGGGGAAGCTTTTTCGGGCCTCGGCCGGGCCCGTTTCCGTAAGATAGGACAGGGGGTGAAGAAGGATGTCGCTTTTTCTCCGGCTTGAACAGAAGAAGGCTGCCCCGCCGCAGGAAGCCGGGCAGGGAAAAAACGAAGGGTTGCCTTCCCCAAGGCAGGCTCCTCCCTTGCCCAAAAAAGACCCCTTTGAGGCTTTGAAAGTGGAACTTCATAAAAAAGTGATCGCCGAACTGGCTGAATTGCCGATGGAGAAAAGGGAGCGCCGCGACCAGGTGGCCGCGCGGATCGGCGATCTGGTGGGCAGGCTGATCGACGAATCCGGGCAGCACATTTCCCGGACTGAGCGCCAGCGCATCGCAGGCGAAATCATCGACGAGGCGCTCGGTTTCGGTCCCATCACCCCTTTGCTCAAGGACCCGGAAGTCACGGAAATCATGGTCAACGGACCGCACCAGGTATACGTTGAGCGGGGGGGCAGGCTGGAGCTGACCGGCGTCACTTTCCGGGACGACCAGCACGTGATGCACGTGATTGAAAAGATTGTCGCCCCTTTAGGGAGGAGAATAGACGAGAGCGCCCCGATGGTAGACGCGCGGCTGCCGGACGGCTCCCGGGTGAACGCCATTATCCCTCCCCTCGCTTTAAACGGCCCCACCGTTACCATCCGGAAATTTTTCCAGGACCCGCTGACGGTGGACGATCTGCTTGCGCTGGGCACCCTCACCCGGGAGATGATCCTCTTCCTGGAGGCGTGCGTGCGCGCCCGTTTGAACATGATCGTTTCCGGGGGCACGGCGAGCGGCAAGACCAGCATGCTGAACATCCTCTCTTCCTTTATCCCCGCCGACGAACGGATCATCACCATTGAAGACGCGGCCGAGTTGCAGCTGCGCCAGGAGCACGTGGTTACCCTGGAAAGCCGGCCGCCGAACATCGAAGGGCGCGGGGAGATAACCATCCGGGACCTTGTCCGCAACGCCCTGCGGATGCGCCCGGACCGCATCATTGTCGGTGAGGTGCGGGGCAAGGAGGCACTGGACATGCTGCAGGCCATGAATACGGGGCACGACGGCTCCCTGACCACCGGACACGCCAATTCTCCCCGGGACGTTCTCTCGCGCCTGGAGACGATGGTATTAATGGCCGGGATGGATTTGCCCGTGCGCGCCGTCAGGGAACAGATTTCCTCCGCCGTGGATGTAATCGTCCACATGGCGCGCTTAAAGGACGGAAGCAGAAAGGTTACGCACATCACCGAAGTGCAGGGAATGGAAGGGGACGTGATCGTCCTTCAGGACATCTTCCTTTTCGAGCAGACGGGGGTTGACAAGAGCGGGAAGGTCCTGGGCCGGTTCCGGGCCACCGGGATCAGGCCGAAATTCATGGACCGCCTGGAGGTCTGCGGCCTGGAACTGCCTCCGGACGTTTTCTGGCTGCACTAAAAGAGGTGGCTTTCCTTGGGTTTGCAGGGGATAGTTGTTTTTGCTTTTTTAACCTGGGTAACGTTCTTGATCGGGCTGCACCGGCTCTTTTCCGCCCGGAAAATGTTTCTTGCGGAAAGGCTTGAACAGCTGGCCGGCCGGGGAACGACGAAAGAAGCCGGCCGGGAAGAGCGCAAGACAGGCCTCGGCAAATCGTTGCTGAAGCAGGCAGGCCGGTTCTCTCCCCGGGTCTTCCGCCTGGCTGCCGACAGGTGGCTGGCCGAAGCAGATCTCCCTTTGAGGGGAGAAGAGTTCATTGCCCTGACCTTCTTCTGCGCCGCCGGGGGGGCCGTCTTCGCGGGCGTGCTGGCCGGCCGCCCGGCCCCGGTTCTGCCGGCCGGGTTGATTGCCGGGGCAATTCCCTGGATCGTGGTCAGGCTGGCGGCGAAGAGGCGCGTCATCCGCTTTAACGGCCAGCTTGCCGACACCCTTCTCGTCATGGCCAACTCTTTGCGCGCGGGTTTCAGCTTTCTGCAGGCCATTGAGGTGGTCCAGCGGGAAATGCCCCCGCCCGTATCCCGGGAATTCGGGCGGACCTTTCGGGAGTTGAGCCTGGGCACCCCTGTCGAAGAGGCGTTGACCGGCCTGGCCCGGCGGGTGAAAAGCGACGACCTTTCCCTGGTGGTTACCGCCGTTCTCATCCAGCGGCAGGTGGGGGGGAACCTGGCCGAGGTGCTGGAGAAAATCTCCCGGACCATCCAGGAAAGGGTGCGCATCCAGGGAGAAATCCGCACCCTTACCGCCCAGGGCCGCATTTCGGGGATAATCGTGGGTCTTCTGCCCGTATTTTTGCTTGTCGTCATGACGGCGATCAACCCCGGCTATACCCGCATCCTCTTTACTACCCCGGTTGGCCGGTTAATGCTGGCCTGCGCTGCTCTGGCCCAGCTTCTCGGGTGGTTTTTGATCAGGAGAATCACGCACATCAGAGTTTAGACTCCGGAAAGGAAGGTGTTTTTCTTGCTCGTTGTCCTGCTGGTGGCGCTTTTCTTAAGTGTGACGTTTTTGGTTTATACGCTCCTGGCTTCTTTTTTTGCGGATCGCCTGACCATTGCCCGCCGGATGGTGGAAGTGCTGGGGAGCGGCGCCCCCGCGTTGTCTTTGCGGGAACAGGAATTAAAGGCCCCCTTTTGGCAAAGGGTTGCCCGCCCGGTTTGGGAAAGGTTGAAAAGGGCGGCCGGGATATTCATCCCTGCCGAAAAAACTGCCGCTCTGGAGGAAAAGTTAACCAGGGCGGGGAGGCCGGGCGGGCTCGGCGCCGGCGAGTATGCGCTCTTTAAATACCTTTGGGCGGGGGTACTTGCCTGCTTTTTCTTTTTTTTGGCGAAGGCTGCCCATCTCGCTCCCCTGCAGACATGCCTTTTTTTCCTGATGGGACTGTTTTCCGGCTGGCACCTCCCGGAGTTTTACCTCAACTTAAGAATCCGCGAGCGGGCGGAAGCAATCAGAAGGGAGCTTCCGGACGTGCTGGACCTGCTCACCGTCTGTGTGGAGGCGGGGCTGGGGTTTGACGGGGCGCTTTTGAAGGTGGCCGAAAAAAAGGAGGGCGTTTTGGCGAAGGAGTTTTTCCACCTGCTGCAGGAGATCAACATGGGGAAACCGAGGCGGGAGGCGCTCAAGGATCTGGCCGAAAAGCTGGGGGTGGAGGAATTTTCTTCCCTGGCCGGGGCAATCATCGTTGCCGACCGCCTGGGGATCAGCATCGGTAACGTCCTGCGGGCGCAGGCGGAAGCCATCCGCCGGAAAAGGCGCCAGCGGGCCGAAGAAAAGGCGATGAAGGCGCCCGTAAAGATGCTCTTCCCGCTGGTCTTCTTCATCTTTCCGGCCGTTTTCCTCGTTTTGCTGGGGCCGGCCGTGCTGCAGATCAGTAAAGTTTTTCCGAGGTGAGGAGGAGCGATGCTTCTTTTTAATTTCAGCAAAAAGGCGGTGCTTGCCCGCCGCGTTCGGGTGGCGGCCGGCTTTTGGACGCGGCTTGCGGGGCTCATCGGGAAACCTTTTTTGCCGGCGGGGGAGGCCCTGGTCATAAAAAGGTGCCGGGCCGTACATACCTGTTTCATGCGCTTTAACATCGACGTGGCCTTCCTGGACGAAAGGGGAAAGGTGCTGAAGATCCTGGTCAATTTGCGACCGTACCGGTTTCCCCGGCCGGTGCCGGAAGCCTTCCAGGTGGTGGAGCTGCCGGCGGGAACCCTCGGGCGCACCGGGACGCTGCCGGGGGATATGCTGACTCTTCTTAACGACGAGGGGAGGTAAGTTGTCTTGGGCAAAGAGGGCGCTTTTGGCCGGAAAATGTCTATTGCCACGAAAATCAGCGTCAGTTTTGGGCTCTTGATTTTCTTTTTGATTGCGGCGGTGGGTTTCTCCACCCGCGCCAGGGTGGACAAAATAATGGAGCTCCAGTTTAAAGAGAAGGGGGAAACCATTGCTTCAGCCGTTGCCACCCTGGCCCAGGAGCGGTTGCAGGCCGGGGATTACCAGCTGTTAAACGAATTGTTTGCCGAGTTGCGGGAGAATAGGGATATAAGGGAAGCGGCCGTCGTCACCCCCGGGGGAAAGGTTGTGGCGCACACCGACCCCCTGATGGTCGGAAAGTTTGTCCCGGAAGGGCATTTTTCAAAGGTAATTTACCAGGAGGGACCTTCCTCCGACCCGGTGCTCAGCGCGCCTATCAAGTCGGCCGGGGGCGCGGTGCTCGGCTATTTCTACATCGGCATGGACCGGCAGCGCACAAAACAGTACGGGAAGGAGCTTCTTTTCTACCTGGGCCTGACCCTGCTGGCCGCGGTTTACGCCGGATTCATGCTGGCCCACGTAATCAGCGCGCGCATCTTGAGGCAGCCCATTAACGATTTGATGGAAGCCACCCGGCACATTTCTACCGGAAATTTTGCCCACAAGGTGCCGGTGCGTAAAGAAGACGAACTGGGCAACCTGGCCCAGGCTTTCAACACCATGACCGCTCACCTGACCAATCTCTTCCGGACGGTCTACGCCAGCACGGCGGAAATGGCCAAAAGCAGCCAGCTCATCCTTTCCCGCACGGAAAGTTATCTCTTGTCCGCCGGCGGCGGGGATGGCGAGCCGGAGGCAGCCGGACTGGCGGAAATAAACAGCGCCGCCCGCCGGCTGGCGCGGGTCGTGGACCGTTTGAACAGCCTTTCCCGGCAGTTTAAAATTGGTTAGCCGGGAAAACCCGCGCGTAACGTTTGCTTTTTGTATATACGCCCGGCGACGAACCCCGCCGGATGGACTGGACCCGGTAACCTAACCGGCTGAGGAAGTTTTCAAAGTCCTCCCACGTTATTCCAAAAGCCTTTACGTCTGCTAAGCCCAGGCGGCTGACAATATCCCTTAAATTGCCATAATCCTTTTCTTCGAAGTCGGATTCCATCATGGAAGTTTCGGCCCAATCCACCAGTTCTACTAATGTAATTCGATGATATAAGTAATCGATCATTTTTTGCGCTACTTTTTGACGGGTAAGTTTCGTCTTTTTCCTCCTTTCCTGACTTTTTGGTGACCTTTGTCTTCGGGAAATTTTTGTGGATTTCCACTAAGCTTCCGTTTTGGTCATATATCTCCTGGTAAAATCTTTTTGTTTGCTCTGATCCATCTACTTCCTTAACGTATCGCGCCCGCCAGCCGTGTTTTCCCCGCACTTCGTAAACGTAGCGGCGGCCGCCGTCCGGTAGTTCCGTCCAGGAGCGAAATTTCTTTTCGTTCTCAGTTCAGGGGTGAGTCAGGGTATTTATTCCTGTTGTAAAATAGTTGAAGCAACATTCAACCAGGGTTCCCCATTTTTCATTCCGAACTCATAAGTGATAATAAACCTTTTGTTATTGGGAAAGCATTTTTCTTTTCTGTCCAAAAGCATTATTGCAATATCTTTTCCGATCTTGCGCATCTCCGGATCATCTTTGCCGAGTATTTTAAGAATGTCCTCCAACCCCTTTTTCTGCTCGCTCTTTGGCAGGAGGCTTAGATTCCAGATTACCGCAGCAAAGGAAATGGCTTTTTCTATGGTAGGATAATCTTCGAGTTTATCCAGCAATGGCTCCGCAAAATCAAGAAGGACTTCGGACATCTTTTCACCCGTGCCTTTTACTAGAGTAAAATTTTTTCCTCTAAACAGGCCGCTCTTTTTAATCTTATCCTCAAGAGATGAACTGGTAATATTCCGCATCCTGTTTTTTGGTAGCGCTTTTTTCTTGCGTTTACGCTTGCCCATCATGCACCTTCCATTTTGAAAAGTAAAATAGCCATTCCTCGGCATAATCTATTCGCTAATACTATGCGGGATAAATGCTGGATAACAGCTATAATACTAAATTATAGAAAAGCATAAAGGCTAAAGTCAATATGTCATTCATAATAAGAAATAATCTCGATGAAGGTAATCTTTCCTGGCTTGCCGGTAGGGAAATAATATTTCTTCCCAACATCTGCATTAACCGCAGATTAAAAAACTGCTCGCAGCGGGGATCTGGGTAGAGCCAGAGGGACTTGCCCTCTGGCTGCCCGGCTGACCTTTTATCTTTAAGCAGCGCTAATTACCAGCCGGCGCGTCTAGTTAAATTTTTATGCTCCCTGTCCCCTGGCAGGAAAAAACCGGGGCATTAGAGAAAAAATTAAACAGTATTATAACTCGCGTTAACGTGACTATTTCGACTTCCAAAGCGGATTCGGGGTGTCCAAAAGAGACGTCCTGCTGGCGATAAAAGAGAAGGGCTTGAAAATTACCACCGCCAGGGCCGGGGTTACCGTCCTCGACCAGGTCAACCTGAAAGTAAGCTTTGTGGCTCCCGTAGGCTCCGGTTATGAAGACCTGAACAACTGGTCGGCAGTGACCCGCATCCAATACGGCGACACCACCTTTCTCCTGACGGGGGATGCCGAAACCCGGTCAGAGGAAGAAATGCTCGCCTCCGGCGCGAACCTCAAGGCCGACGTTCTGAAGGTAGGACATCACGGCAGCAGCAGCTCCACGACGCCGGCTTTTTTGAAGGCGGTGGCCCCGAAATACGCGGTTATCTCCGTTGGTGCCGGCAACGACTACGGCCACCCGCACAAGGAAACGCTGGCGAAGCTAAAGAACGCGGGCGTTCAGGTTTACAGAACGGATTTGGACGGAACGGTGGTATTTACGTCCGACGGCAAAACCATTACCGTAGAGAAATTGGGGAGTACCGTTAAGCCGAGGGCGCCCAACGTCGGCGGTGCAGTTGTGCCAGCAACCCCTGTTAGTTCCGCTGGCGGCAAAGAGTATATCGGCAACAAAAGCAGCAAGAAGTTCCACCTGCCGTCGTGCACCACGTTGCCGGCAGAGCATGACCGGGTGTATTTTAAGACGCGGGAAGAGGCCATTAGCGCCGGGTATACCCCCTGAAAGAGGTGTAACCCATGAGAAAGAAAGGAAATTTTCGCCGGGAAAGACCCTCGGAGGAGGAAATCTCAGAAATGGAGATTAATTTCACGAAGCAAGAGTACGAACTACTACTTGAGGTTCTTTATATAGCCGACTGGATCCTTAACGCCTTTAGCGAAGACAGAGAAAACGACCGTTACAAAAAACTGGGACAGAAAATACTGGCCTGCGCCAAAGAATTTGGCTTAGGCAATTTCGTAAGATGGGATCCAGATTTTCAGGAATACGATTACACAAGGGAATTTGAAGAGAAAAGCCCCGTAATGGAGTTTATCGAAGAATTCGAAGAAGATACTTTTTGGAATGAGTTGGTCA
>JBFMBG010000025.1:0-41033 GCA_040755215.1 Bacillota bacterium
CCTCCTGCCCCGTATCCATGCCAACCTGGTTCTACGCACAATTGCCTTGATAATTCCCGCTGAAAAACTTTGGTTAAAAACACGTTGATATTTTAATACACCGGGCAGTTCGTGTCAAGCACCGCCGGAAATTAAAAACGGTAAACGGAACCAAAAGGTATATGGCGGACCTCAACCATTTTTTCGATAGGGGGTTATCAAAACGACCCCCTATTTTCTCTTTAATTTAGCAAAGGGCGGAGTACACCAAAGATACATGTGCCCGACTTATAGCAGATGCCGGATATGGTGGCCCAGACCACGACGCTTACTATAACAACTTAGTGGCTTGGATAGATACCTTATGTAACTTAAGCGATTTTTGTTAAAAGCAAAAAGCCTGGACGCGTAACCGTCCAGGCTACTTTATAATCCCGTACGTAGGCGTAAGAGAAGGTCGACTTCTTTTTTGAGCCATTGTCCATAATCGGGCAAACGGTATAAATCCCATTTAGTTTGATTATCTGGGTTCTGGACTCCGAGATAGGCATCATTCACATTGCCCGGATCTGTATAGATAATTAAGTCCTTGTGAGTAATGTCATTCATTCCCTGCTTCGGCCTATATGGCCCATAAATGAGGCGGACCATGCAAAAAGCGTCCTTCATTTTATCTCCGTTTTCTAGAACTTTATCAAGCTCTTTTGACTCCACTTGTTCAACTTCTGGTTGTATTCCGGCACCGCCCCGCGGGGCTACCCATAATAAGTCTTGAATGTCTGATATTATACCTAAACCCTTTAACCCGAGAGGATTATCAAAAGAGAAAACGTCATTGCCTCTTTTTACAATGACTTGAGTAAGTTTCTTTTCGGTTGGAGCTTGTGTTTGAGTATTAGAAGGAGCTTGGATTTGTTGAGAAATTTGTGAAGTTGTCTTCGAGGGATCATTCAGGCTTTCAACTTTGTTTTTCCCGCTATTTATTGGACAAGTAAACCGGATAGCTCCCACAGTGACAGCAAGAACCGCTATTATGGTTGTAGCAATCTTGGGCCAGCGTTTCATATTGTTAAAACATTCCTATCTAAGAAATTTTTTTACTGGGGATATACCCTAGATTACCATTTACTACTAACCCAGTCTAATTTAGTAACAAAGTATCTACCCGGTCCCACTGAACCATCGGGATATTTTTCCGGCTCAACGGTTAGGTTCATCTCAAAAGCTAACGCCGCTGGTGGTTGGTTTCCATAAGGACCATAGCCTGCCTCCCGGGTCTGCCCATGCTTACCGGCCACTGTCAGAACCAAGAGTTTGAGTACAAACGGCCCGGTACCTTTTACCTGATTGCCGGGCTGAACATCAGAATTCGCGCTCCTTCGGCATTGGAGAGAAGCCCCGCTTCCGTTAAAGTGACACTGATCACAGTTGATTTATCACCACCTGGAATGAGAACTGGGCACACTCTTTTAAATGGAAATTTACAGTCGACGATCTAAAGAAGCTCTTGGGCGTTGAAGAACAGATTAAACAGCCCAGGTGGACACCTGCAGATAACAAAGACCATACTCCTGATCGATGAAGTAGAAGTAATAGTGCAGGTACTTGCCCGAATCAGGCTTTAAAAATGTTTTGCCGGTTTTTTTATCGTGCCAGGGCTGGTAGCTATCGCAGGTTTCCATGGCCGCGAAGATGTGCACCAGTCCGGGATAGTTACCGCGGTGGGCGATAATTTCTTTAATCATTTCGAAGACTTTTCGGCTTGCGGATGAATTCGATTTCAACGCCGTTTTCTTTGGCTAAGCTTTCAGTGTTTTCGCGGAGTTCTTCCCTCAAGGAGTTAGCAAACTGCGGGTAGTCAAATATTTTAATCTTGTTGGCGTACAAAAAGGAAGTCATTCCCTGGGCAAAACACCAGCCGGGAACGGTGCCGTAGGCGATAATCCGGTCGTAACAGGAGAGAGTGCGGCAATTTGATCTTTGTATCGTTCGGTAAGAAGCATTACAGTTACCTCCATGGAGGAAGGTTTTGGTTATTCTTTCGGCATGGATGAGCAAATTCCCTTTCGGTTCCGGCTAATCCGGGTTAGGGATTAAGGGTATTATACTTTTGCATATTTTCATAATTAATAAGCGGAAACGATTGTACGTTACGAGAAACTTCTTTAAAACCAGGGTCGTTTCTCAGACCCCGCGGGTTACTCCTCCGGTGAAACTTTTTGACTCGCCGCCGGCCGTTCTTCCGCCGCCGGTCCGGCGACCGGCCGGGCGTAATCAAACGGCATGCTCCCGGTGTAGGCCGGGATCACCAGGTTGTCGACCCGCCGTACCGCTACCTGAATCCCCAAGAATTTAAGCTGATCGATGATACCACCCTGCATTTGCAAAGAATTAATCAAATTATCCTGTTTTCCAATGGCGGTGATCACAAAGGGCGGGGTCAGCCGGTAGCTTTTGTTCGTCAAAATCGTCGGGCCCACGCAGCGAATTTCACTGGTGGCCAGCAGCCGCTGGCCGTTGATGGCCAGCGCCTCCGCCCCGGCGGCTTTAAGCTCGTTGAGCACGCTTAAGACATCCTCGTCGTGCACAACATATAAATTCGGGTTTTCACCGGGCTGGATAACCAGGTTGCTATCGTTTAAAGTCACTTCCACCCCCGGCCCGGAAACGTCCACCAGACCGGCCTCGATACGCGCCTGATCCAGTTCTTCTTTCAGGGGGCCCAGCTGCGCCCCGGCGGCAAGCCGGTCCAGCTGCGCGCGCAAGTCGCCGACCCGTTTTTTTAAAGCGTCGCGTTCCTGCCGTGCCTGGTTTACCTGCTCGACCAGGGCCTGCTTTTGCTGTATGGCGGGGGACTTTTGCACGTCCCTGGTGATCCGGAATTGAAAGGTTAAAAGAAGGCTGATCGCCAGTCCGCCCAAAAACAGAGCCAGGTGATAACTTTTCAGCTGAGTGCGGACCTGCATCGGCACCACCCCTTTGTTTAAGGATTAGGGGCCAGGGAGGATTCTTATCACCGGTACGTTACCGGGAATTTGCTACTCAGAAGGCATGGCACGTTATTTGGCGGCAAATGGCGTTCGCATCTTCGATTACCCCCGTTTTCGAGCCGATGCGGGACGAAATTCGCGCCCATGCGGGGCAGATGGCAAGGGAAAACAACCTTGAAATTGAATACATCCGCTCAGCCGGAGCCTTTCACAAAGAAGACCGCATCAAAGAAATTCTCCACAAAAGGGGTAACCATCCCGGCCTGGTGCATATCTTCTCCGCCATGGAAACCTGGCCCTGCTTTTACCCTGCGGCACGATAAAACCACCGGGCGCACCTATCTGAAGCACAAAGAAGGAAAGTGCCTGTATCATTATTTTCATCGATGAGCACTTCGGCCTTTGTTATCTAAGGGGGCCAGGGATTGGAGACCTTCAAGTGGCTCCATACAATCATCTCGAACGCAAAGTTTTTTATCATCGGCACCTTTCCCGTCCTTGATTACTGCCATTTCCAGGTCTACCTGGATGAGTTTTGCTACCGGTTTAATCGTCTTTTTGGGAACCCGAGCTTTTTAACCGTCTTCTTAACGCTTGCGTGTCTGCTAAGTCGGTAACCCTTGCAAATGCAAAGGACTACTTAGTTGCCATCGGAACCACCCCCTTCTTTCTATGTTATAAAGACATTGGAGGGAGGTAAATGGTTCCGCGTTTAGAAGAAAAGTTTCCGTTTTTGTTCGATGAAGTTCAGCATGAAGTTTCACAACACAGGCCACAATTTAAAATATTTTTGATAAGGGGGTTATTAAAAAGGCCCCTTTTTTTCTCTTTATATAGTAGAGGGGAAAAACAAGCTGTTCCTCTGGTCGGCCGGCCAAACAAAACATATTGAAGGAGGTGATTGCAGTGGCTCAATATAGCTATCCTTTCAACGCAAATCCGAATGATACGGTACCATATAACTCTACGTTTTATGTGCCAAATGGCAACGTGTCAGTAGTCATTTCAAATGCCCAAAGCGATGTACAGAACTGGACACTTGGATTAGTATTGTATAACCCCAATACCGGAAATGGAACTCCTGTTCACGAAGTGACTTCAAGTAACCCATCTACCGTTTTTACGGATATGCTCGCTGCAAATTATCAACTGCTTATGAGAAGTGCTTCTGATTGGGTGATCGGCACCGTCACAATCTACACCAGTTAAATCAATGTAGCAACCTAAGAGACGGCCTGCCCACCTCTGTGGGCGGGCCGTCTCTGTGACTCCATAAAGCCATACGAAATCATTAATTATAAATGACAGACCCCAATGTATTAAGATAGTCCTTGTGGTCACCAGCTAATTCATGTGCTGACGGAAACGTTACTTTAGGGATATTCAATCAAGTGAAACAGTAACGGCCAGTTGTGGTATCTTTGGGCAGTTTCCTTCTGTTACACCCTCTTTGTGCAGAACCAATAAAACAGGTTCAATAACAATGGTTTTTACGTCACTGGGTGGGGTTTTGCACTCAATTGTAAAGTTCCAGATTTTTTCATTCCCGACTTCTTTAAAATGTTCATCGTAATTAATATATGCAGGGTTGATAAATTGGTGATTTGTGTCCACAACATTGAACATCATTGGCACACCAAAAGAATCAACTAAATTCATCTTACTCTTGGGTTTGCCATTTGCCTGTAATGTCTGACGTAATTCCATCGAAATGTCAGTATATACCGGTCCTTTGCTTACTTTATTTACGGTGAGCGTGATTCCATCATAGGTAGCGCTTGCATTCTTTGGAAACGGAGCTTCAATGGTCTTATATACAGTTGTATTAGAAACCGGGACCGATAACATCCAGCTTCCTTTAACTTTACCTACCTGATCAATAGGAATCGTTAGCGTACCGTTTTCCAGTATCTGATCAGATGCCCGGCTATACTCAATATAACCACGGTACATATTTTTTGATTCCAAAGAATCCCACGACGTGGCGCCTCCAGAAAGCCGTTTACCGTTCATTTGAACCTTATCAAAGGGGATCATAATTTGTGGACGATTTGGAATCGGCTCGTATCCTTCTGGCACCTGAATGGTGTAGATTAGAAACAATCGCTTGCCATCGTAATAGACTTTTGGCACAGATATGGTGATTCCCTTGTCTGTTACCGACAGGTTAGTTTCTGACGAATACTGATTAAGTTTTGGGTCATTAAACGAGTATAATTCACCAATGATTGGTATTTTTTGCAACACCTTAGCCATCACAGGTGAAACGAACCCTGAAGCGCCAATCGCCACGATTAATAATATTGCGGCACTGGCTCCATAAATAAGCAGCCCACGTTTCCAATCAGTCTTTGTTCGTGTGCGTCTATGGCCTTGTTTTACTTGTTTCCATGTTATCTGAGATACATTAATACGGGCAGCATCTTCTATTAATATCTTCCGGAATATGTCAGACATACTGGACACCTCCTTTGGTGTTAACCCTATTTTTTACTTCTTTATTGATCGCCTGAGCGAGAATACATCGTGCACGATTCAAGTGATATTTAAGCTTTCCCAGTTTCCATCCGGCGGCTTCGGCAGCCTCGGCCTCCGTACATCCAATGAAATGTACGAGGACGACAGCGGTTCTCTCGCTATATGAGAGATGTCTCATAGCTTCGTCGATAAGTATTCTGCGTTCAGCTTGTAGGATATCATTGCCTTGGCTGGAAAGACGAATCTCGTCAATGTTTATAAAGATCTTCCGCTTGCGTACTTTATCCAATGCTGTATTTACTAAAATTCGGTAGAACCAGCTGCGGAATGCGCGCACATCTTTTAGGTGTCGTCGGTGTACATAGAGCTTAAGAAACGCTTCTTGGGCAGCCTCCTCCGCATCGTGATGCTGCCGGAGAATCAGCCAGCAGGTTCGAACAGCTTGATCCCAGCTAAGCTGAAATAATTCCTCATATGCTTGCTCATCTTCAAGGCATACTCGTTCGATAATTTCCTCCGGTATATTCACTTGGTTCACTTCCTTTCTATAATTATAGACGTTAGAAATGGGTATATAGTAGGATTGTAATTGATTTTTTTTCAATTATTCCCTATGGTGCAAATGATGATTAGAGTACCGCCTGTTGACAAACTCGATCGGCTAGGGCGGGTATGCTGAGCGGTCTTCGTTTATTGGAACCGGGCTTCGATATGTACACCCGCCGCACCGGTTTGCTCCGGTAGGTGTTGGCATACAATGCTCCGTGAAGCTGGCGTAAATGCGCCGCTTCATTGGCCTTCCAACTCTTGACGGTAACCTTGTCTACCCCCGGCGCCCCTTTGTTGGCGGCAACCTTGACACTGGCCTTCTCCAAATTGGCCATGCGGTACACCTTTGTCAATTACGCTATGCAGTTTTACCATCTTCCAACCCTTCTTTGTCCGGCTTTAGGGTTCCGACAGGCTGGTACCTGCAAACAGGTTCTGGTCGTTTTCTAAGATGAAGTTTGACCTGGCCCGGCTGTCTCCCCGTCGAAGCGTTCATTAGTGTCGTCCTTCCTCGGAATGTCCCAAGTACTGTTGCACGGCGCTGATCCCTCCTGCCGCTTGCGGTGTCCCTCGTATCTGCTCCTTTTGGGAGAGTAGCGGGAGGTTTCATTCGGTTACCCTATTTCGTTATTCAGAGTTTCCCCGCGCCTAAACACTTATGTACATCTCTCCGGGGATTCCTTACTTTGCCCCGGCTTGACCGTTTCCGGCCAGGCTGCAACTTCTATCGCAGTTTCACTCGGTGTACACGCCGCCTCGGCCTAATCGGATACCGGTCGTCGCTTGAGTATCCGAATACGGGTCTGCTCCTCGGCCATAAGGCCCTTTTCTGACCGCCTCACGACGCATCAGATGACCCAACTCTGGTCCGGATCGTTCGAAGACTCGACACTCCGACGAGCATCTAGAGCATCCTCGAATCTTGGCCTCGTTCCGGCGTATGGTCCGAAACGGGTGGACAACACTTCCACCTAACGAATTGGGGCTGCGTATCGCCCAATAGAAGCCGTTTACCGACACCAGCCAAATACTACTTGGGGTAGGAATGAGCTAAATCGGTACTTTTCCCGCAAAAGCCTTTGACCGTGAGTAACTCAAAAAAATTTTTTGGTAGGGGGTTATTAAAACGGCCCCCTATTTTCTCTTTATGTAGTAGAGGGCAGGATAGACAAGCTGGAAGGAGGTGCATAACAATGCTTCCCTACACATGACGCCTATGAAGATCTTGAAGATGCCCGGATAATGGCCTGGTTTATAACTGGTTTGCGTCACGAGGCCATCAGGCTGGCGAAGAAGCATAAGCGGCTACAGGAGCATGAACTGCTCATCCTCAACGACCTCCTGAGTCAGGATGCTGAAGATGAAGCAACCGAGATGCTCGATACCATCGCCGCAACAGATGACATCTTGGCCGAAGTGGAGGACTCTGTGTTCCTTGAGGAAGCCCTCGCGTTGCTGACGCCGCAGCAGCAAAAGGTCATTACGGCAACGGTTCTGGAGGGGTACAAAGAGCAAGAGGTAGCTGAAAAACTTGGAATGTCACAACCCGCAGTGCACCAGATGAAAGAACGAGCGTTAAAAAGGCTGAGAAAACATTTTGTCCTGGACGAGCCCACCGCCAAGTAGAGCCTCATCCAGGACGGACAACTACCCTTACTCGAAGGCAGGGAGTTGCTAGATTATTTTATCTCCTCTTTGCCTCGGTGTAAAGGATTACAAATTACTTTTTGAAAGGAGACTATATCATGTCAACTAATTATTATGGTAGTGACAGTGGACAAGATGGTAATCCACAAAATCCTTGTTCAACTGATCCTCAATTTTACATTGGGAAAATAGGTGAAAACCTTACAATTGGCGACTTTGGTCATTTCAATTATACACTTGCACATAACCTGTTAAATACCCCCGGAAACAAGGTGTACGGATATTGGTTTGTTCATGGTCCCCTTGATAGTAATGCCAATAACTACCCAACCCCATATGATTATGGTAGAGCTCAAGGGCTCAAGGCCAAGCAAGCCCGTGATCAGTTTGCTCAAAACGGCCACTTAAATGGACTGACGATATTTGCCGATATAGAGCAGCATTCCACCTGGTCATCAAGTGATTTTGCAGCCAATCAAGCTGTTATCAATGGTTTCCTTTCGGCATATAACTACGCCGGTCCGTACTCTGCACCTTGTGCCTGGCAAGATATTACCGGAAGTGTGGAGTGGCGTCCTGACCTTCCAGCGGATTGGGCGGGTTCGGCTTGGACTTACCAATATAACTACGGCTCGCAAGACCCAGGATGTATCGATGGCAACTGGAGTAACTGGGAGTATAATGCTCCGTGTGGCTCAACGAAAAAAGTTATGCAAGGATTTGGAGGTTTCGCTCCTGCCATTTGGCAATATGCCATTGATGTAAGCGTTGGTGGCGGCCGACTTTGTGATTGGGATATCGCCTGGGTTCTTCCAGAATAGTATTAAAGAAACCTGGGGCCAGGGGCCAGTTAATAACTTTTACTGGCCCCAAGGTTTGTTATAAATGGAAGTATCCTAATATCATCCAAAGGCTAAATAAGAATTTATTAGTAGGGCTATTTAACTACCAAAACATTTTCACCAATGACCTTGACATCATTCCCTGAAATTTTCAGTTTAGAACCAAATTGCCTCTTGTCGGGTGCTATCTTTGTTAGTTCAGCAAACATTTTATCAAATGTTTCATCCGGGAGAGAATCCCTTATAAATTCACCGGAAACAATATTGAAAGATTTGCTTACCCCTTTCGCTGAAATAGAAAGTCGTACATTTTCACCGTAAAAAACAAATGCATGCAGTGGGAGGTTGGGTGATAAATCGACTCTAACTCCACTGTCTCCATATTGTGAAACTATAAGAAGAAAATTGGCTTGCAATGCATAAAGATCGAGTCGGAACTCTTTGCCGTTCAGTATCCCTTGCCACGCTTCAATTCTTTTAAAATCAGCCATTTCAAGCTTTTTTATTGTATCTGCAATAGCGGGATGCTTTCTGCTTAATGTTTCTTTTGCTTTCAACCACTTTTCTATAGGTACTTCTAACAGCGGCATTTGGTCATAAGTCAACTCGGCTACTTCCCCTTTGAAGGCAGGCAAAGATACTGTTTTTACATTACTATCCTTTTGCTGGGTAGTGGTATCGCTAATTTCATATACATTATTATTACAACCTATTATTAAAACAAGCATACAAGCCACCATCAGCAATATCATAATAACTTTTTTCATCATTCCTACCTCCTGCAAAAGGACCTCCCTTAAAATTATAGACGTAGAACCGGTTATTTTGTTCCACCCGCCGCAGAAAAATCTCCAACCACCCTTGCAGTGGCGTCAACCTCGAAAAAGGTAAGAACAGACCTCTTTCATCGCGCAGGAAGAGCTCGGGCCAGTACGTTCTAACTCGTAACCGTCGGGAGTAACGACCCTAAAAGTATTAACCGGCTGATCTGTTGTTTCGTCTACTTTTTTGTGCCTTGCGGTCAAAATTTTTGCTAAAAATGTCGGAAAAAAGCGATATTTTTCTCCCAAAATAAGGAACCTTTCCTTCTGTTTGAACGTCTATTTTTACCAGAAACTAGAAAGTTTCTTTTTTTCCGTAATTTTATAAAAAACCGAATACCAGCGCAAAGGGCAAACTCTCCGAAAGGTGAGGACGCAAAGCCACAGGGTCTAAGGTGCCGACCGGCACTACGACAGCCTGGCTGCCGCTGTAACAGTTGTCTACCTGCCCTCTTAGTTAAATTATGGCAGGTCTTTTGTTTCTCTGGGGAGGTGATTAAAGTGCCAGATCTATTTACTTATGATTCACTGGGGAGTTTAACAGGAGCGGTTACCGCTACTGTGCTCGTAGTTCAATTTCTTAAAGACCTTGAGCCATTTAAACGTTTACCCACCCGTTGGCTTGCCCTGGCAGTCGCCGAGGGGGTAGTGGCGGTGAATAGCATAGCCACAGGTAATTTCACCCTTAAAGAGCTTCCGCTCCATCTTCTCAATGGTCTGCTGGTAGCTGCTTCCGCCATCGGAAGCTGGGAGGTGATCCACGATAATCTCTTTGGTCGTCCCCAAAAGGAAAGGGGTAGTAATCCATGCAAAGAAAACCAAAGCTCCGGGAACTGATCGCCAAAGCTAAGGCCGGCGATCAAGAAGCCCTCAACCAGATCGTGCAACGGCTTACCCCCCTCGTTAAAAAGTACAGTCACCGGCTGGGTTATCATGATGCCTATCCTGACCTGGTCATCTGGATCCTGGCGGCAGTAAAGCGGTACAAGCCCAAGACCACCTGGGGTAAAGATGAACTGGAACGCTATTTTTCCAGTAAACACGGGAAGACAAGGTAAATAAAAAATCTTTTCGCAAGGGGGTTGTCAAAAGCCCCCCTTTCTTTCTCTTTAACTGGTAGAGGGCAGAATAGACAACCGAAAAGGAGGTGGATAAAGATGGTGGCCTACACTTGACGATCCTGAAGAAGCGCAAATTGTGGCCTGGTTTCAGATTGGGTTGCGCCGCGAAGCAACCAGACTGGCGAGAAAACAGAAGCGGTTACGGGACCACGAATTGTTAATCCTGAACGAATTGGTAAGCAAAGAAGCCGATGAAGAAGGAACTGAAATGCTTGATACCATTCCCGCTCCGACTAATGTATGTGCTGAGGTAGAAAATACGCTCCTCCTTCAACAGATCTTCTCTTTGCTGACGCCACAGCAGCAAAAAGTGATTACCATGACGATCTTAGAAGGGATTCCGGAGCAGAAGGTGGCTGACGAAATGGGGGTGACCAGGCAGGCGGTGAACAGGATCAAGCTACGGGCATTAAAAAGGCTGAAGAAATATTTTGTCCTGGACGAGCCCACCGTTAAATAAAGTCTCATTCAGTCGACTGAAAGAAGTCTTACAAAAAACAGGTTAAGAAAACAATTGTTTTTGGATGAGACCACCGTCAAGTAGAGTCTCGTCTGGAATGGACAACTTCATACTTTATGAGGCGTATGTAACAAATGCCGCGCCAGGTCGTTGCGTTCAACTCGGGTTTGACACCCCCCTCGCGCTGATCCTTGAAAAAGGCGGGTTTTTAGACACAAAGAGGTGACGTACCACTACATTTTCCTTTTTGTAGCAATTCCGGTTTTTCAATCTCAATTACTTTATTTGGTGGCCTTAGGCCCAGCACCCGGAAAGCCTCAAAGGCTGAGCCTGCTAACTCAGTGCGAAGAAGATAAGTCTTCTCCTGGTGGGTAAGTTCCACCGCATGTAGTTTCGAAAGATCAGCGAGCACTCTCAGGTAACTTGCTTTTGATTCGCCATGATTCAGGTATCGCATCAGGGCACTTTCCAACACCAGGGCCAAAAAACAGACCATCACGTGGCCCCGGACCCGGGGGTCGGCATAATGGTAGATGGGGCGCAGATCTAAGCCCGATTTTAGCTCCCGGAAGGCCCTTTCCACCCGCCAGAGGGTTTTGTAAGCTTCGGCCACTTCGTGGCTGTCCAAGTCGCAGTTGGTACGCAGGACATATTTACCGTCGTAGCGGGCATCTTTTTGGATCGCTTCCTGGCTTAGAGAAGCCTCAGTTTTCCCGATGACCAGGTAGCGGCGGTAGCCGGGCGAGCCGACTAAGGACTTTGCACCTTTCTGCAGTTTTCTGGTGAGCCGGGCAATTAATTCTCCCCTTGTTCTCTTGTCGCGCTCGGCCCTTTTGGGGTTATAGCAGACAATGTAGCGGTCGGCCTCGTACCAGACCTCCTTTATCTGGAGATGATCACTGACTTTTTTGTACCGGCCGCCGGTTTTGAGCACGGCGTTGACGGCGGTGCTTTTGCGCATCCTTAAACCGGCGATGTACTGGATCCGGTCTTTGTCTAAAGCATCTAAGAAGGTTGGGCTGACCATCCCCCGGTCGCCGACGAAGATCACCCGTTTTAGGCAGAAGCGCTCTCTGGTATCCCGGATCACTTGTTTGAAGGTGTCGATGTCGGCGGTGTTCCCGGGGAAGACCTGGTGGGCCACCGGGATTCCCTCTTTGGTCATCAGCACCCCCACCAGGATCTGCACCCGGTCCGGGCGGTGTTCTTTGGAGTGGCCTTTTTCGGCTAGGCCTTCTGGCCCGTTTCCTTCGAAATAGGTGGAGGTGGTGTCCCAGAAGACCAGGTCTACCTCCAGGTTGAACAGGTTTTTCACCTGCTCAAAAAGGGCAAGTTCAATTTCATCTTTGTATTCGGCCAGAAAATTTAAAGCCCGGTAAAAGTGGTGGAGCTGGAGCTGCCCAAACTCCGGACGGTAGATGCTGTCTAACCACCGCTGGCTTAAACCAAGTTTAGATAAAGGCGACAAAAGCCGGTTTAACACCATGGCAAAGACGGCTTCCTCCACCGGGGAGGTTTTCTCCGTATGGCTTAAAATGTGTCTTAAGATTGGCCCGAGGTTGACCTTCTTTTCCCAGAGGTGGTGGAAGATGAGCGCCGGTCCCCACTGTTTGGACCAGTTGGCGTCAGCTTCGTTTAGTTTTAAGTAGAGGGATTTGCTGTACCGGGCCAGGCTGTCGATTAACCGGTCCAGCTGCCCTTCCTGGAGCTCTTCTAAGCGCCCCAGGTTGGCGACAACCCGCTGGCGGCACTTGCCGCCCACACGGTAGGACTCCACAATCTGCAAGTATGTTCTTTGGGTGCCGTCTTTATTTGGAAAAGTTTTCAATCTGGCGTACATGGCATTTCTCCCAGGCAATTATCTTTACGGGATAATTCTACCATGTACGCGGGAATTATGCAACCCTAAATTTTTCTAACGTGGCAGTACAAATTTTCAATTTCTCCAAACCCGCCCCAGTGTTTTCAAGGGTTCGCGGGTTTGGAGGGGTAAAAATTGGGGGTTGGCTGTCAAACGCGAGTTCAACTACATAAGTCTATTATTTTGAAATTAAAATAAAGGAGATGTTATTTATGGGTTTTACAGCATATCGTGTGATGAATCAAAGTGAAGTTGAGGAAGCAATAGCGGAGTTGGAAAACATACAACAAATAAACGATAGATACCAAAGAGTGATAGCGTGGGTAGAATTTGGTTATTCTGTCCTGGCTGGTTTGGTATGTCCATACGGAGGTATTGCACTAGCAGCGTTATTTGCGGCCCATGCTACAGCTTTAAGTGAACTTGACAGTAAAATTGAGGATAATCTTGATATACTCCGTGAGTGCAAATACTCGGGTTTGACACCCCCCTTGCACCGATCCTTGAAAAATGCAGGTTTTTAAAGACAAAGGGATGACGTACCACTACATTTTCCTTTTTGTGGTAATTCCGGTTGTTCAACCTCGGTTACTTTGTTCGGCGGCCTTATGCCCAGCACCCGGAAGGCTTCGTAGGCGGAACCGGCCAGTTCCGTTCGCAACAGATAAGTCTTCCCCTGGTGGGTTAGTTCCACCGCGTGTAGTTGCGAGAGATCAGCGAGCAGTTTTAAGTAGCTTGTTTTTGACTCACCCTGGTTTAAGTATCTGATTAGCGCGCTTTCCAGCACCAGGGCCAGAAAGCAGACCATCACGTGGCCTTTTACCCGGGAGTCGGCATAGTGGTAGACGGGTCTTAGATCCAGGCCGGATTTTAGCTCCCGAAAGGCCCTTTCCACCCGCCAGAGGGTTTTGTAGGCTTCGGCCACTTCGTGGCTGTCCAGGTCGCAGTTGGTGCGCAAGACATACTTGCCGTCGTAGCGGGCCTCTTTTTGGATTGCTTCCTGGTTTAAAGAAGCCTCGGTTTTCCCGATGACCAGGTAGCGGCGGTAGCCGGGCGAACCGACTAAGGACTTTGCCCCCTTTTGCAGTTTTTTGGTGAGCCGGACGATTAATTCTTCCCTTGTTTTCTTATCGCGCTCGGCCCTTTTGGGGTTATAGCAGACGATGTAGCGGTCGGCGTCATACCAGACCTCCTTGACCTGTAGATGATCACTGACCTTTTTGTATCTGCCGCCGGTTTTTAATACGGCGTTGACGGCGGTGCTTTTGCGCATCTTGACACCGGCGATGTAGTCGATGTGATCATGATCCAGTTGATCTAAAAGATCCGGACTGACCATCCCCCGGTCGCCGACGAAGATCACCCGTTTCAGGCAAAAACGCTCTCTGGTATCCCGGATTGCTTTTTTGAAGGTGTCGATGTCGGCGGTGTTCCCCGGGAAGACCTGGTGGGCCACCGGGATTCCTTCTTTGGTCATCAGCACCCCGACCAGGATCTGGACCCGGTCCGGGCGGTGTTCTTTGGAGTGACCCTTTTCGGCCAGGCCCTTTGGTCCGTTTCCTTCGAAGTAGGTGGAGGTGGTGTCCCAGAAGACCAGGTCTACCTCCAGGTTGAACAGGTTGCGTACCTGTTCAAAAAGGAGGCGTTCGATTTCCTCTTTGGATTCGGCCAGAAAATCTAAAGCCCGGTAAAAGTGGTGGAGCTGGAGCTGCCCAAACTCCGGGCGGTAGATGCTATTCAGCCACCGTTCATTTAAACCGAGTTTGGATAAAGGATAGGTAAGTCGGTTGAGCACCATGGCGAAGACGGCTTCCTCCACCGGGGAGGTTTTCTCCGTCTGGCTTAAAATGTGTCTTAAGATCGGCCCTAGGTTGACCTTCTTTTCCCAGAGGTGGTGTAAGATGAGCGCCGGCCCCCACTGTTTGGACCAGTTGGCGTCAGCTTCGTTTAGTTTTAAATAAAGGGATTTGCTGTACCGGGCCAGGCTGTCGATGAGACGGTCCAGCTGCCCTTCCTGGAGTTCTTCTAGGCGCCCCAGGTTGGCGACTACCCGCTGGCGGCACTTGCCGCCCACGCGGTAGGACTCCACAATCTGCAAGTATGTTCTTTGGGTGCCGTCTTTATTTGGAAAAGTTTTCAATCTGGCGTACATGGCACTTCTCCCAGGCAATTATTTTTATGGGATAATTCTACCATGTACGCGGGAATTATGCAACCTTAAATTTTCTAACGTGGCAGTACAAATTTTCAATTTTTCCAAACCCGCCCCAGTGTTTTCAAGGGTTCGCGGGTTTGGAGGGGTAAAAATTGGGGGTTGGCTGTCAAACCCAAGAAATATAGATTACAATACGATGACGAGGTGAGCAATGTCAGCTTGTCCATTTATTTTAAAACATATATAAATCCATTTACTAATGAACAATACGACTTGCCTTATCAAATTAACGTTCTGGGTTATTACTAAACCAAGTTTAACTTAAAACTCATTAAAAAGAACACTTAATAATATTAAGTGTTCTTTTTTTTGGATAAAATACGATTTTTCATCCAATGTACAAAAGCGTATATAAAAGATAATACAAGAAAGAAATACCAAAGCTTTTCTACTAAACCATCTAATAAACCTTCTAACCAAATATAATTTAAACCAGCCAACAAAAAGCCGGTTAAGCCCAAGCAAACAAAAGATAGTTTTATAATAAAATGAAATTTAACAATATCTGGCAATCCCATAATAAGACCTCCAAAATTTTTAAATAATACTGGTTATCGATAATCAACTGCTCGTTTCTTTAAATCATCAAGCATTTGGCGAATGTCATCGCTAGCGGGCATTTTATCGGGCCATCTTTTGATGCCACCTCTTCTTACATTTACCTTTTGCCTGTCAATAAAAGCACCTTCCTTCCCTGTGGGTCCTTGTTCCCAAACTACGGTGTAAACCTGGTCCCTCCACCCCAATCCGCCGTCTCCCTCTACGTGTCTACTGATTATGTACTTTCATACACTTACATCTACGCCTGAACTGGTTTCCTGTGCGTTAATGATTTCAAATCCAGCGTACTCATCCCACCACGTGTAAGGTCCATTTAAAAAAATACCCGGCGGCTTCCGCCATCTCCTGTAGATGTGGCATTTCTGTTGTTTGCAGGATGTTTGCTGTTAATTCCTTTACCTCACGGGGCTCCCGCATTTCCCTTCGCCAGCCGTTATAATGATCCATTACCCTCCGGGAAACGACTTTCTCCCAGTCTGCCTTTTTCACCCATATCCCCGGGATTTCAGCCGCTTCTTGTTTCATCAGGTTATATTGCTCCACTACCGCAATTGCCTCGGCAATCTTTGTTGCAGACTGCCGGGAATCCTGGGTATGGGAGTCCTGAGTATGCGCCATATTGCGCCAAGAAAATAATCCGATAAGTATTCCCAATAATACAATTGCCGGGATTGCAACCAACGGTATAAGATATATTGTCATCTTTTTTCCGCTCACTCTTTTCTCACCTCTATACAGGTCTCTCTCCTCACATATCAAACTTTATTTTACAAAATTCTAATACAATACTTTTTAACAATCGAGTTAAAACTTATATTTTTAACCGGTACCATTGTCCTCTCGTTAATAATTTGTGGTGGTGTATCCGGTTTAATTTCTTGGCCGTTGACATAGAGCCTGATTGGACTTGCGACAAATGCCACTGTAGCCAGGGCGATAGCGAAAGTAACGGTAGAACAACCACTTCCTTTTCACTTGAAGACTTCCCTTAAAAATTATAGACGTCGTACCCGCTATTTTGTTCCCTCCGCCGCAGAAAAATCTGCCTTTGGGATCAAGTAAAATTTAGGAGGGAGAATGGCGGAGTATCGAGAGGTCTCTCGCCCTAACTGCGAGGGAGGAACGGCTGTATTCAATTATGCGGTGTGCCAACCTCATTGGCTCGACATTGCTTGGAATGATACGGCCAAGAAATTCTCTGATTTGATGGCTGGCTATCCTGGCTCTTGGCAGAGAGCAAGCAACAGTAACTATCTGAACACGACAACTGGCGAACCATTAGGGTACGTAATGAAGAATCACAGGATTCTTCACACGGCAGCAACAACCACAGAGAAGCGGTACGATGGCTGGTTGATAAGCGATCAGCTGTACAATGCTTCTATGGATCCCGGAACTGGGGACTTCTACACTTCGGTTGCGCTCGACAGGTGCTGGCTGGGGCTAAATGTCGGTCCACTACTTGTGATCGGCGGTGCGAAAACCAACCTCGCAACACAGATTAATGAACCTCCCTACACGGGTCTTTATCCCACGAGTGCCACACGCAATGGCGAACCAATCCTACGCGTAGGGTTCGGCTGGTGCCCGAACTTCAACTTGATAGTACACGTCTTCTGTCGGGCAGGCGGATGTTCGCTGTACGATCTACAAAACTTCTTCATGGAATTCCCAGGCATATCGGCGGCCCTGGCCTTCAACGGTGGAAGCAGTGCGGGGATGATTGACAAGGAAATTGGCTCAACCGTAATAGGGTACAACACTAGACTCATGAAGACCGCATTCGTGATAGTCGAAAAAGACCCGATTCCCGCCGGTTTTCCAGCCTAACAACCTTAAAGGGGGAGCCAAAAAGAAGCTCCCCCTTTCCTCTCACCGCCACTCCACGATGTAGCCAGCTTTAGCGCCAACTATGTGAAACCAGACAGGGCCGCTTAGGAGCAGCGGGTTACCTGATTCATCAGTACCTAAGCAGAGCGGCTCGTGAAAGCGGCGGACCCAGATGGCCGGGCTTTGCCGCCCATCGACAAATACCACCGCTTTTCCTCCATCACCCGCAAAGACCCCGTTGGGGAAGGCCCTGGAGTCCAGGGGCCCACTCCGCGCATCGGCAAACAAGACCACCAAGGCACGTACTCGCAAGGTGGTGTCTCCGAGCTTCCGCTGGTAGTATCCTTTCTCCCAGCGCCAGTGCCACAACTCAGTATCGTCGTCTTTCCTCGCCGCTACCCTGGTAGCGGGCAAGCCTCCAGGACGCACCCCTCGTCTTTGCATCATCTGCCAGCCTTCTGCAGGCAAAACCTGTTGCCGGAATCGGCCCATTTCTACAGTCGCTTGGCGCACGCTGATATACTTCTTCCCTGGGTTGTAGACCATGATAGGCGGATTGTGCGACTCCAGATATTCCTGCGCATCCGGACGCAAGATCCCACAGACCACACGGCCGTACGGTATGGCCAGATCCATGCCGCCCAGCGACAACGGCGCTATGGGCCCGACCTCCCTTTGGGGAGCATGCGTGAACACCGCCAGGAATTGTAGAGCTCCGAAAAGATCAGTCCACTCAAAAACGATCTCAGCCTCAGCCAAACCCTTGGCCTGACTTTCAGGGTGGCCGGCGGACGGCGCGATCATGATGCAGACAGGGTGCGGAAGGCTTAAGGCGTGAAGGTGGAGAGTATACAACACTATCGATAAGGCGAGAAGGGATAAAAGAATCCCAACCAAGAACCATTTCCGGAAGCTCCGGCGCTTCTGCATCATCATCACCATCGTGACCATATTATACCAGATTTTTTCTAATTCATCGATAATTTTTTAAACCATCAAGCATTCGCCGAATATCACAGAATACTATGACCAACAGCAACTGCGGCCCGATTTGCTCCCCGGCGGGAGGCAATCCGGTGATACTGAGCAGATAAATAGGTGTCCTTGGTGTGCGCAGCCGCGCGGGCTGCTTCGGTAAGGGTCGTCCGCAGCAACTTATTCCCTTTGCGGGATTCGCCCGGACTTTCGTTTCCTATCATCTGTTGGCGCCGCTTAAAAAGCGGCAGGGGTGTCTAATGTGGATAATCAACTGCCTGCTTCTTTAAATCATCAAGCATTCGCCGAATATCATCGGTATTGGGCATTTTATCGGGCCATCTTTTGATATTCCCTCTTCTTACGTCAACCTTTTGTTTTACAATAAAACTCTTTCCAAATATCCGAATTACAGTATAAACCCGATCTTGCCACCCCAGTCCGCCGTCCCCCTCTACATGTCTATTGATTATATACTCTCGAACAGTGACATCTACGCCTGAGCCGGTTTCTTGTGCGTTAATGATATCAAATCCAGCATACTCGCTCCACCACGTCCGGCCCCCACCCAAAACGTCATCTTGCTTCATGCGGTTATGCTGCTCCACTACCGCAATTGCCTGGGCAACCTTAGTTGCAGACTGCCGGGAATCCTGGGTATGGGAATCCTGAATATGCGCCATATTGCGCCAAGAAAATAATCCCATAAGTATTCCCAATAATACAATTGCCGGGATTGCAACCAACGGTATAAGATATATTGTCATCTTTTTTCCGCTCACTCTTTTCTCACCTCCGTACAGGTCTTAGCCTCTTAACAAAAACCAAAAAACGCCGTCCGTTTTACCCTTGCGGACGGCGGCGAAAAAAGCGGTCAGCCGGTTATTCTATATGTCAACGTATTGTTTTCTTAAAGCAATTTTATTGATCTTGCCAACGCTGGTCTTGGGAATGGCCTCCACAAATTCAATGCGGTCCGGGAGCCCGTACCTGGGCAGCCTGCCTTCGTCCACGAACTTTTTCAAAAAGGCCTTGATGTCGTCTGCGGTGACTTTCCCTGTATACCCCGGTTTGAGCACCACGAGCACCAGCGGGCGCTCCCCCCATTTTTCGTCGGGCGTCCCGATGGCCGCTGCTTCGGAAACGGCCTCGTGCTGGCTGGTCAGGTTTTCCAGGTCCAGGGAAGAGATCCATTCGCCGCCGGACTTGATGACGTCTTTGAGGCGGTCTGTAATCTGCACGTACCCTTCTTCGTCAATGTTGGCCACGTCGCCCCCGTGCAGCCAGCCGTCCCGCCACAGCTCTTTGGTCCGCTCCGGGTCCTTGTAGTAGGCTTCCGTCAGCCAGGGAGTGCGCATCACCAGCTCGCCGGTGGTTTTGCCGTCGTGGGGAAGGAAATTTCCTTCGGCGTCCACGATCTCCACTTCGCATAAGGGAATGGGCAGACCGGCCTTGATCATGACGTCCAGCTTACGGTCTAGGTCCCAGTCCTGCATGTGTTCTTTTAAAGTGGCGATGGTCACCACGGGGAAGGTTTCCGACATCCCGAAGCCGGCGTAAATCTGGATCCCCAGCTCCATGGCCGCTTTCGCCAGCCCCTTGGGCAGGGCCGAACCGCCGATGATCACCTTCCACCGGGAGAGGTCCACCTGCCTGGCCACCGGGCTGTTCACCAGCATGTGGATGATGGTCGGCACACAGTGGGAGAAAGTAACCTTTTCCCCCACGATAAGCTTTAAAAGGACTTCGGGTTCGTAGCGCCCCGGGTAGACCTGCTTCACGCCCAGAAGGGTGGCCACGTAGGGAATCCCCCAGGCGTGGGCGTGGAACATGGGGGTGAGCGGCATGTAAACGTCGTTAGAGCGGAAGCGCCCGGGGGCCTCGTAGGCTCCCGCCGTCAGGGCCACCGCGAGGGTGTGCAGCACAACCTGCCGGTGGGAGAAATAGACGCCCTTGGGCAGCCCGGTGGTGCCGGTGGTGTAGAAGGTGGTGGCTTTGGTATTCTCATCCAGGTCAGGAAAGTCGTAAACCGGGGGCGCGTTGCGGAGCATCTCCTCGTATTCGATGGCGATGGGGAGCTTTGTTTCCGGCGCTTTCTCCTCGTCTTTGAGCAGGACGACCTTTTTCACCGTGGTCAGCTTGTCCCAGATGGCCTCCAGCAAGGGCAGGAAGTCGCTGTGCACCAGGACCGCGTCGTCTTCGGCGTGGTTCATGGTGTAAAGGATCTGGTCCGGGGAAAGGCGCCAGTTCATCTTGTGCAGGACCGCCCCCATCATCGGGACGGCAAAGTAGCACTCCAGGTAGCGGTGGCTGTCGTAATCGAAGACACAGACCGTGTCGCCCGGCTTCACCCCCAGCTTTTCCAGGCCGCCGGCCAGCCTGTTGATCCGCTCGTAAAGGGTCCGGTAGGTCAGCCGCACTTTATCCCGATAGACAATTTCTTTGTTGGGGGAGTAGAGCAAAGGAGTGTTCAAAATTTTTTTGATAATCAACGGATACTTATAGTTTTCCCCTGGCTGGTATACTTTTTTGGACATGACGACCTCCTCCTTGTTTAAAGTTTATAAGCTTCTTGCAAAACCCCAGAACTACTGAAAAATCTGGGCTTTTGCCGTTTTTTAAAGCAGGATTTCCTCCAGTTTTTGTAGAAATATCTGGTAAGATTTAAATTGGAGGTGAATCCCTTTTGCCCAAACACAAACAAATCTCCCTTTGCGATCTGTACGAAGAATTTCAGCAGGCAACCAGTACAAATAAGCTAAAAATGCTCACCGATTACGTAGACATCGAAGAAATCATCCCCCTTAAAGTAAAGCTGACTTACTACAAATCCACCGGTCGCCCCCCTTATTCTTTAGCTTCCATGTTATCTGCTTTAATTGTCCAGAAGATCTTTTCCGTTCCGACAGTGGAACTTTTAGTCACCTTCCTTGAACTTTCCGAGCCCCTGAAAGACTTTTGCGGCTTTACCAGGAGCGTCCCCGATCCCGCCACCTTCTCGAGATTTAAAGATAAAATCGGGCCGGAGGAACTAAAGAAAATTTTAGACAGGCTGGTTGAACTCACCGAACCGTACTTAAAAGAACTCGACCCTTTTTTGGCCTCCCTTCTCGTCCTGGACACAACCGGGTTAGAAGTTCCCGTAAGGGAGAATAACCCCAAGTTTTTTTACTCGTTGAAAAACCAGGTCGAGAAGGGAGCCCCCGAAAAGCCGGAAAATGAGATTTATGCAATGACCCTTATGAAAATGCCCAAGTGCGCCAAGGCCGAGCCCAGGGCCAAACTTATGTACACCAACGGCCATTTTGCTTATGCCTACACCGGGGCAATTCTCACCAACGGGTTCGGCCTTGTCAGGAACGTCATGCTTTTCGAAGGCCAGAAGGATCCCCTTCTCTTAAAGCCGGTTTTAAATGATTTCCGGCAGCGTCACGACCTCTCCCGTTATGCGTTTTTCGCCGGTGACGCCGGGTTTGATAGCACGGAAAACTTCCGGTATCTGGTTAAGGTTTGCCGGCTAAAGCCGGTGATTAACTTAAATCCCCGGAACACCAAGGACTTGCCCGAACCGGGGTTTGGTTCCGATGGCGTGCCGGTATGCCCGAAGAATCAGACGCTAAAGTTTAAATACGCCGGTTTCTGCAAATCAAGGAACCGGATTAAATGGGTCTGTCCGTTGACCAGGCAGGGTAAAAAGGGTTACACCTGCAGCTGCTCCGATCCCTGCACCACCTCGAAGAGCGGGCGGATGGTGTATACTTACCCCGAGGACAACTACCGGAAGAATACCCCCATCCCAAGGAATTCCGAGCTGTGGAAGAGAATTTACCTGCACCGGATTGCCGTGGAGCAGTCGATCTCCCGGTTAAAGCTCCCCTTGATGCTTGGCCGTTTGACAGTAATGGACTTCAACAGTGCCTATTGCGATCTTGTTCTGGCGGCAATTGCTCAAAACCTTGTTGCTTTAATTGCTTTAAGAGCCAGGAAAAACGATAAAGTTCGCTCACTCCGTTGGCTTGTCGCTTAAGAGTTGCTGTTTTTCAACTGCCGGGTTTTAAGGGTGTTTTTTCCTTGTTACCGGTCTTCTAAGGTTGATCCATTATCTGTCAATTAAAGGGCTTTGAAAATGACAGGGGCTCTTTTGATTTTTTCAAGGAACGTTAGTTTTGCAAGGGCCTATAAAGTTTATGGTAATTAATACCTTTAACCGGCGAGGGTCCGCAAAAACTCGGTAATGGCTCCGTTGACCGGTTCCGGCTGCTCCCACATCACCATGTGACCGGCGCCAGGAATTACCGCCAGGCGGGCCCCGGGAATGTTCGCCTCCAGGTAGCGGGAGTACTTAACCGGCGTTAAAACGTCGTCTTCCCCGCAGACAACCAGGGTCGGCACCCGGATTTCCTTCACCCGGTCCATCACGTCAAAACGGTCGCAGGCCAGAAAGTCACGATGGCGGACCTGCGCCGGGGTGAGAAAGTATTCTTTTTCGGCTTCCCGGACCACGGCCCGGGGGGTCTTTGGAGAATAGGCGTAGCTGAGCAGGGCCGCGCTCTTTTGGTCGTCCTGCGCCGCCTCCAGCACCGCCGGGGCCACCCGCAGCCTGGCGCCGGTGCCCACCAGGATCAGCCCCTTTAAATATTCCGGGTAGGCCAGCGCGCAGCTCATGGCCACCGCGCCCCCCATGGAGTGCCCCGCCAGCACCACCGGAGCGCCAAAAACCGCCGCGGCGAAATCGCGCATAAAATCGCGATATTCCTCGATGCTCCCGGCGCCGGCGCCCTCCGAGCGGCCGTGGCCGGGCAGGTCGACGGCCGCCTGGCAAAAACCCGGCACCCGGATTTGCAACTGGTTTTTCCAGACGTACCCCGTTCCCCCGGAACCGTGAATGTAGATTACCGCCGTCGGCGAAGTCCCTGCTTCTCCCCCGCTCACTTCGTAACTAATCCGCAATCCGTTGACCAGCGCTTCCGGCAAGTCCATCCCTCCCTCTGGTATAGTTCAGCAGCCCCCCGCTCTTGATGATTTCCGCCTGGCGGGGGGTAAGGCCGGCAGTGACGGCAAAGGTAAATTGTTTTGTTTTATTCAGCACGGTTACCGGCCGGCCCTCTTCCAAAGCTTCGGGAAGGCCGGTGATGAAGAGCTCGTCCTCCCAGTCAAGCCGGTCGTAATCTTCGGGGCTTGCGAACACAAGCGGGAGGATGCCGAAATTAATCAGGTTGGCGCGGTGGATGCGGGCGAACGAGCGCGCCAGCACGGCCCTGACGCCCAGGTACATGGGGACCAGGGCGGCGTGCTCCCGGCTGGAGCCCTGGCCGTAATTCTCCCCGGCCACGATAAAACCGCCCCCCGCGGCCTTTGCCCTGGCGGCAAAGGCGGGGTCGACCGGCGCGAAGGCGAACTGCGCCATGGCCGGGATGTTGGAGCGCAGCGGCAAGATTTGCGAGCCCGCCGGCATAATGTGGTCGGTGGTAACGTTGTCGCCCACTTTCAGCAGAACCCTTCCCGCCAGCTGCGGCGGCAGCGGTTTCGCCACCGGCAGCGGCCGGATGTTCGGGCCGCGGACGATTTCTACTTCTGCTCCGTTTTCCGCCGGCGGCAGCACCATCCGGTCGTCCACCGCAAATTTCTCCGGCATAACCACAGCTGGGGGCTCCCCCAGCCGGCGCGGGTCGGTGAGCACCCCGGCCAGCGCGCTGGCGGCGGCCGTTTCCGCGCTCACCAGGTAGACGCCCGCGTCTTTAGTGCCGCAGCGGCCCGGGAAGTTCCGGTTAATCGTGCGCAGGGAAACTCCTCCGGAAGGCGGCGCCTGGCCCATGCCGATGCAAGGGCCGCAGGCCGCTTCCAGAATGCGGGCGCCGGCGGCCACCAGGTCCGCCAGGGCTCCGTTTGCGGCCAGCATGTAAAGAACCTGCCGGGAACCGGGGGCGATGGCGAGGCTGACGGCGGGATGGACGCTTTTTCCTTTCAAGATCCGGGCCGCCCGCATTAAATCAAGGTAAGAAGAGTTGGTGCAGCTCCCGATGATCACCTGATCGACCGGGATTTCCCCGGCCTCCCGCACCGGCACGACGTGATCGGGGCTGGGCGGCAGGGCGACCAGGGGCTCCAGGGTGCCCAGGTCAATCTCGATCACCTGGTCGTACACCGCCCCTTCGTCGGCCGCCAGGGGAACCCAGCAGTCCTCCCTGCCCTGCGCCTTTAAAAACGAACGGGTCGCCTCGTCGCTGGGGAAGACGGAGGTGGTGGCGCCCGTTTCCGCCCCCATGTTGGCGATGGTGGCCCTTTCCGGCACCGTCAGCGTCAAAACGCCGCTGCCGCCGTATTCTAAAATCTTCCCCACGCCGCCCTTCACGGTGAGGCGGCGCAATACCTCCAAAATGACGTCCTTGGCCGCCACCCAGGGGGGCAGTTGCCCGGCAAGCTCGATTTTGACTATCTGCGGCATGGTAAAATAAAACGGCCCGCCGCCCATGGCCGCCGCCACGTCCAGGCCGCCGGCGCCGATGGCCAGCATGCCCAGGCCCCCTGCCGTCGGCGTGTGGCTGTCCGAGCCCAGCAGAGTTTTTCCCGGCGCCCCGAACCGCTCCAGGTGGACCTGGTGGCAGATGCCGTTCCCCGGCCGGGAGAAGCAGGCGCCGTAGCGGGCGGCCGCCGTCTGCAGGAAGCGGTGGTCGTCGGCGTTTTCAAAACCCGTCTGGAGCATATTGTGGTCGACGTAACTCACGGTGAGTTCGGTTTTCACCCGGGGAATCCCCATAGCCTCAAACTGCAGGTAGGCCAGAGTGCCGGTGGCGTCCTGAGTGAGGGTCTGGTCAATCCTGATCGCAATTTCCTCGCCGGGGACCATTTTGCCGCCGACCAGGTGGCTTAAAATTATTTTCTGCGCAACGTTCAGGGGCATTTTTTGGTTCCTTTCCGCCAGTTTGTTGATTAACGAAGATTCGCCAAAAACCGGGGGGTGTCTACCCGCTGTTCATTTTGACGATCACCGCTTCCGCCATTTCCATGGTGGTCGCTTCGCCCCCCAGGTCGGAAGTGACGCACTTGCCTTCTTTGATTACTTCCGTCAGCGCCTGGTGAATTTTATCGGCAATCCGCTGCTCGCCGATGTGGCGCAGCATCATGACCGCCGACAAAAGCATGGCGGTGGGGTTCACCCTGTTCATCCCGGCGTACTTCGGGGCGCTCCCGTGCACCGGCTCAAAAATGGCCACGCCGGTGCCGATGTTGGCGCCGGGAGCCACGCCCAGTCCGCCCACCAGGCCGGCGCACAGATCCGAAATGATGTCCCCGTAAAGGTTGGGCATAACCAGCACGTCGTAGAGCTCCGGCTTCTGCACCAGCTGCATGCACATGTTGTCCACAATCCGGTCTTCGAACTCAATCTGGGGGTATTCGGCGGCAATTTCTTGCGCCACCTTTAAAAACAGCCCGTCGGTGCACTTCATGATGTTGGCCTTGTGGACGGCGGTGACCTTTCGGCGGCCTTCGCGTACGGCGTATTCAAAGGCGAAGCGGACGATCCGTGCGCAGCCTTTGCGGGTGATAATCTTGATGCTCTCTGCGGCATCCTCCCCCACCATGTGCTCGACCCCGGCGTAAAGATCTTCCGTGTTTTCCCGCACCACCACCAGGTCTACGTTTTCGTAGCGGGACTTGACCCCGGCGTAAGTTTTGGCGGGGCGGACGTTGGCATAAAGGTCGAATTCCTTGCGCAGGGCCACGTTTACGCTGCGGAACCCGGAGCCTACCGGAGTGGTCAGGGGGCCTTTTAAGGCAACTTTGTTCCGGCGGATGGAGGCCAGCGTCTCCCCGGGAAGGAGCGTGCCGCATTCTTTCAGAGCGTTTTCCCCGGCCAGGACGACCTCCCACTCCAGCGGGGCGCCGGCGGCAGCCAGCACGGCCCGGGTTGCCTCCGTTATCTCCGGGCCGATGCCGTCGCCGGGAATTAAAGTGATCTTGGGCAACTTCTCTTTCCTCTCCTTTGCTCCGTCTAAATTCGCCTGTAAGTTGCATATCACATTTTGAAGAAGAGGTCAAGGGTGTTCCAAAAACTCCCCTAAATCCTTCTTATGACCGTTGACCGGCTATAATACCCGGGATATAATATGGTAAGACACGGCTTACATTTAGGGGGTGCTCGAATTGCAAGGGGTAGTTAAAGTATCCAGCAAAGGGCAGATTGTATTACCAGCTAAATTGAGGGAGAAAGCGTCAATCAAAAAAGGTGATCTTTTAATTGTCAACCTGGTCGGTGATAAAGTGGTAATTGAGCCTCTTAATAAACCGAAAAAGAGTAACTGGCAACAGATCCTTAAAGAAACGGCAGGAATCTGGCCGGATATCGATCCAAAGTATGTTGATGAACTCCGTTTAGCCGCGCAGAAGCGATTGGAGGAAAACCTGTGAAGGTCATCTTGATAGGTAAACAGGGTCACCAGCCGCGGACTATTTTCACCGCTTCCTTGTCTTCCGCCGCCTTGAGCTGTTTCGGGTCGTCCACCATTTTGCCCACCACGGTCACCGGGCTATAGGGACGGATTTCTTCGCCGGCGGAAACGGGGGTGGGGCCGAAGAAGAAGCAGACCGCCCGGCCGGGCGGCCAGTACCCGATGTCCCCCAACCGGACCGTTTCCTGCCCGTTTTCCAGCTCAGCCGCCACGGGAACAGGGAAATATATTTCTTCCCCCCAGAGGCTCACCCTTCCCCCTACGGGCAAAGCGTCCCAGATCTTGCGGGCGGTTTCGGTGTCGTTCAGCACCCCCCGCAATTTTAAGCCGGCGGTATAGAGGGTGATTTTCTTTTTTGAAAAGGTTTGCCGAACGAAAGCTTCCCGGCTGTTCAAATCAATAATCCGGACCTCGACTTCGCCTTCCCGGAAGGCAAGCACCGCGTAACTGGGGGCGCGGCCTTTTTTATCCAGGGTTTTCAGATGGCCGGGGTTTATCCAGAGAACCTGTTCCTTTTCTTCAACCGACGGGATGTGGGTATGTCCGTACGCTACCACGTCTATTTCGTGGGCGGCGGCCAGTTCCGCGGGATCCGGATCACCGGGAAGGTCATTGGCAGCAGCAGCCGGGGTGTGGGTAAACAAAATCCGCCAGCCGGCAATCTCCCGGACAACCCGGTTCTGGATGGCCGGGTCCTGGTACTCGCGGGCGTAAATCCCCGGCACCTGGAGGGTTTCCACCCCCGCCGGCAGTTCTGTAAACACGGCGCCGTCTTCCCATTCATCCCCCAGGTGAACAATCTTATCAACGTTGTGTTCCCGGGTCAGCTGCCTGATTGCTTCCCTTAAATTCTCCAGCTCGCCGTGGGTGTCGCTGATTAAACCAAGGCGCATTTTTCCACTCCTCCCTCGAAAATAGCTTTCTGCCATTAAGTTAAGTGCCTGGCACTTAACTTACGCTTCGCATATGTCGCTCACCCGGACAAATGCCAGCCCTCATTTTCATACTTTATGGAAAGGACGGCAGTCCTTACGGACAACTCCCCTTAAAATACAGACACAAAGGCACAAAGGAAGGATGTCTATGCAGTTCTCTTTGTGTCTGGTGTGCCTTTTACGGCTGTTTTCGTCAAGATAACGCCTTACTGCCGGCAGCCTGGATCCCGGCCAGTTCTCTGCCCAGCCAAAAAGCCTCCCGGTTGATTTCTTGCGTGCCGGCAGGCACTCTTTTAACCAGGGCCTGCTCCGCCAAGTCGGGGGGGATTTCTTTCAGAAAAGTGACCAGCGCGCCCAGCGCCGTCATGTTCGCCACGACGGTCTTCCCCAGGCGCTCCCGGGCAGTCTTCGTCAACGGCAGGGAAACGGTTTTGGCGGGGGTGGCCGGCAGCCGCGCAACGTAAGTACTGTCGACAATCACCAGCCCGCTTTCTTTGACGGCGGAAATATATTTAGCGCAGGACTCCTGGTTCATGGCCAGGAGAACATCCGCCCGCTCGACTTTGGGAAAATCGATCTCTTCGTCGCTGATAATCACTTCCGATTTGCTGGCGCCGCCGCGGGCCTCCGGGCCGTAGGACTGCGTCTGCACCGCCCGCCAGCCGGCCAGCAGCGCCGCGTCGGCAAGGATAATGCCGGCCAGGATGAGCCCCTGACCGCCGGAACCGCTTAAGATAACTTCAATTCGTTTCATGATGGGCCTGCTCCCGCTGCCAGGTATTCCGGCGCATCGCCGCAGTACAAAAGACCAATCGGGAAACGGCCCCGTTTCTCGTCGTGCGCCAGGCGCCGGTACGCCTGCACGTTCAGCGCGTGGTCCCGCTGCCAGCGCAGGGCGTCGGCCGGCGAACCGGCTTTGTTCTGGCGTCCGAAGGCGGTGGGGCAATAGGTTATCGCTTCGATGAAAGCAAAACCGCGGTGGCGCAAGCCTCCCTTGATTAAATCCGTCAGCAAACGGGCGTGGTAGGTGGTGGCCCGCGCCACGTAAGTCCCGCCGGCCCCCTGCACCAGCGCCGGCAGATCAAACGGCCGCTCGATATTTCCATAGGGCGCGGTGGTTCCCCGGCCGGCCGTGGGCGTCAGGGGCGAACACTGGCCGCCCGTCATCCCATAGATGCTGTTGTTGAAAACGATCGCGGTCAGGTCAATATTCCGCCGGGCGGCGTGGATCAGGTGGTTGCCGCCGATGGCGGCGGCGTCGCCGTCCCCCATCAGGACGATCACGGTCAGCTCGGGCCGGCTGAGCTTCACGCCGGTGGCAAAAGCCAGCGCCCGGCCATGCGTGGTGTGCAAAGTGTCGAAATCCAGGTAACCGGCCGCCCGGCCGGCGCACCCGATGCCGGCAACGACGACAATTTTGTCCTGGTCCAGGTCGAGCTGGTGGATTGCCTTAAGCAGGGCGTGCACCACCAGGCCGTTCCCGCAGCCCGGACACCACAGGTGGGGCATTTTCGCCTGGCGGAGGTAGCGCTCCAGTTGCGCCTTCGGGAGGCCGCCCGGCTCCGCAGGGGCGGACCTCGCCTGTCTGTCCGCAAGGCGGGGCGCCAGGGCGCCTGCCTCTACGAAACCGTTATGGCCAAAGCCGGCCTTATCCGGGGCGCGGGCTGCCACTTCCAGGGCAAAATCCGGACAGAGATCTTCGCACAGGCCGCAGCGGTTGCACCTTTCCGGCCGCACCAGGGCGGCGCGCCCTTCCTCATTCAGGGCCAGCGCTTCCTGCCGGCAGAAAGACGCGCAGATGCCGCAGCCCTTGCACCAGCGGTGATTAATTTTCAGCGGTTCGCCAGGACCCGTTTCGCTATTGGCCACGTTTATTTCCATACCGGCACCTTCTTCTCTCTGAAATTTTCACGGGCAACTCCTAAAGCACATTCACTGGTGAACGGCCTTTTTCAGGCGCCCGCCCGGTGCAGCGCAGATCGCCCGGCGAATTTCCCCGGGCGTAAACAGCCGCCCGCCCCCGGTGGTGAGCGGAACTACTTTCGTTCTGCCGGCAACCGTCCGCCGGACCTCTCCCTCGATCTGGCCCAGGTTCATCTCCGCAACGACTATTTGCCGCACACGCGGAGCTAAAGCGGCAACCTCCTCCTCCGGAAAGGGCCAGATTGTCTGCAACTGCAACAGTCCCGCCCGGACCCCCGCCGCTCTCGCCTCTTCCACGGCCCGGCGGGCCGACCGCGCTACGCTGCCGTAAGCGATTACCGCCACCTGCGCGTCTTCCAGACGGTAAGCCCTGGTCAGGGTAATTTCCCGGCGGACCAGGTCTACTTTCCGGTGCAGGCGACGGATCAGGCCATCCGCCGTTTCCGAATTATTCACCGGCAAACCGCTTTCGTCGTGGATCAGGCCGGTCACGTGAAAACGATAACCGGTGCCAAAATCAGGCACCGCGGGCACTTCGCCAAGTTCCGCCCGGTATACCGGATAAGTTCCCGGAGCCCCGGCCGGCCGGGGACGGGCGACAATCTCCAGCTCTCCCGGCACGGGCAGGACAACCCCTTCCCGCATGTGGGCAATTATTTCATCTAAAATTAAAATTACCGGTGTCCTTAGCCGTTCGGCAACATTAAAGGCAAAAACGGTCAAATCGTAAGCTTCCCGCACCGAACCGGGGCAGAAAACCACCGCCGGATGGTCGCCGTGGGTTCCCCACCGCGCCTGCATGACGTCTCCCTGTCCCGGGGCTGTAGGAATACCGGTACTGGGCCCCAATCTCTGGACGTTAACGACAACGCAAGGCACTTCCGCCATGGCGGCAAAACCGATATTTTCCTGCATTAAAGAAAAACCGGGCCCGCTGGTGGCCGTAAAAGCCTTCATTCCGGCCAGGGACGCACCAATAACGGCGGCCAGGCTGGCTATTTCATCCTCCATTTGAATAAAACGCCCGCCTACGGCAGGCAACCGGGCAGCCATGATTTCCGCTATTTCCGTCGAGGGAGTGATCGGGTAACCCGCAAAAAACCTTGCTCCCGCCGCCAGGGCTGCTTCCGCCACCGCCTCGTTGCCCTGCAACAATTTTAACCCGGTGGTCATGATCATACACCTCTTCGCTTGCTCCATCATTGACTGGTAATAATTTCATGGACAATTTATTTAAAAGTTGCCCATGCAAAGAACATGCCAGCAGGAAAGGCAGGGTAATTCAGGAAAGGGGTGGGGGAGGATCCGAAAAGGAGATATCATTATGAGATAAATACTTTTTCAAAAGGATTATTGACCTCAGGTATCTCATAATGATACAGGTCGCAAAAAGAGACCCCTTCAGTACCGGGCAGCAAGGAACAAAGGCCCCAAAACCAAAGAACAAGGCCTGCACCTATGCGCCCGTGAACTTTGTCCTTTTGTGCCCCGGTCCCTAACTCAACCCGGGATCGGCTTTTCTTTTATGGCGCGGCGACAACCGGTAGCGGGAGATTTTCCGGTAAATAGTCGCCCGGCTGATCCCCAGCACCCGGGCGGCCAGCAGCTTGCCTTCCTCCGTCCAGCCGAAGTGATCCAGCGCCGCCGCGACAGCCTGTTTTTCCATCTGCTCTAAAGTCTGCCAGGCAGCCGGTGCGGGCGGCGCGCCGGCGCCTTTCGGTTTGCCTTCCCGGATCTGCGGCGGCAGACTGGCCAGGCCGATCAAGTCCCCCTCTTCAATGTTCATGGCGTATTCGACGGCGTTGATCAGCTCCCGCACATTCCCGGGCCAGGGGTAGTGCAGGCAGCACTCCTGCGCCGGTTTTTGGTACCCCCGGATATTTTTGCCCAGCAGGTTGTTGTAGTGCCGCCGGTAGTGGTCTAAAAGCAGGAGGATGTCTTCCGGGCGCTCCCGCAGGGGCGGGATTACCAGCGGGATAACGCTCAAACGGTAGTAAAGGTCATCTCTGAACCGGCCGTTGGCGATGGCTTCTTCCAGGTTGTTGTTGGTGGCGGCGATAATCCTGATGTCCACGGGAACCACCCGGCTGCCGCCGACCCGCTCGATCTGACGCTCCTGCAAAACGCGCAGCAACTTGGCCTGGAGGTACAAAGACATGTTCCCGATTTCGTCCAGGAAGACCGTGCCCTGGCTGGCCAGTTCAAATTTCCCGGGCTTGCCTCCCTTCCGGGCGCCCGTGAAGGCCCCTTCTTCGTAGCCGAACAGTTCGCTTTCCAGCAGCGTCTCGGGAATGGCACCGCAGTTAATGGCCACAAAGGGCCTGGCGTGGCGGGAGCTGGCGCTGTGAATGGCCCGGGCGAAAATTTCCTTGCCGGTGCCGCTTTCGCCTAAAATCAGGACGGTCGAATTGCTGCCGGCAATTTTGGCCGCCCGCGTCTTGAGCTCCCTGATGGCCGGGCTTTGGCCGATAATTTCGTCGAAAGTAATCACTTTTTGGGCGCTCATGATTTCGTAAGCCAGCTTGCTCGTTTCTTTAAAGTCCCGCGCGGTGGCCACGATCCCGACCTGTTTGCCCTGGCTGTCGATGATGGGCCGGGCGGTCACCAAAAGGTGAAGCCTTTTCCCGGGCACCCCCACAAAAAATTCCCGTAAGGCAAACCCGCCCTCCCTGCCCGCCAGTTCGGTCAGGGGCAGGCCGGTAAGATAGTCCTCCAGGCGGCGGTTGACGATTTCTTCCGCGGGCAGGTTGAACATCCGCTCCGCCGAAAGGTTAAAATGGGTCACCAACCCCGCCTGGTTTACGGCAATGACGCTTTCATCAACCGAGTTCATCACGGCATTGAGCTGGTTGGCCATGATCGTCTTTTCGGTGAAGGCTTCCTTCTCCAGCACCTTGGCGCCGATTAAATCGGCCATCCGGCCGATAAACTCGATCAGGGAGGGAGCGCGGCCGCAGAGTGTGGCTTTTTGCTCTTCGTTGAAGGCGATCAGGCTGATGTTCCCGATCACTTCGCCGTCCGCCGCGATCGGGTAGACGATGGAAGCCTTGTAAAAACAGGCGCCCGTTAGCGGGCAGGACAGGCAAATTTTATGGTAGCCCGCCTCGCTGATAAAAATGGGTTCTTTGTGCTCCAGCACGTGCTTGTTCACAAAGCCCCTTAAGAGGCGGGAGCCGACGTCGTTGCGGACTTTGCCGGTGCCGGCAATCCGCACCAGATCCGTATCGATGATTTCCACTTCCACCCCGATGGCGGCGGCAATAGCCTCGGCCACCCGCTGGCTATCCTCGCTGACCAGGTCGAGTCTGGACATATTGAAGAAATCTCCCCAAATATAGAATAAAGCCTCAGAGGACACAAGAATATAATAAGGCACAAAGGCAACAGGCACAAAGGCACAAAGTTTGTCAGGCAGATAGGCACAAAGGAGGAGAGTGTCAAAGGAACGAGGTATTGACATAACCTGGGGCTGCCTTGGACCGCGAACACAAAGTAAAGATGTCTATGCAGTTCCCTTTGTGCCTTTGTGCCTCTATGCCTTAGCGCCTCAATTTCTATTGTACCACTGCTTGCGTTTTTCGGCCATGGTTACTTTGACCAGCCCGCCGGATTAAATTAATCGTATTCCACGTTCAGCAGGCACAACCCCCGGGCCGGAACGGTGGGACCGGCCCGCGTGCGGTCCCCGGCCTCGAGGATGGCCTTGATTTCTTCCGGGGAGCGTTTGCCGAGGCCGACTTCCAGCAGCGTGCCCACTATTATGCGCACCATGTTGTAAAGAAATCCGTCGCCCCGGAAAGTGAAAAAAACCAGTTCCCCGGAACGTTCAACGGCGGCCTGGAAGATGGTGCGCACGGTGGTTTTGGTACTGGCCCCGGCGGCCTGAAAAGCAGCAAAATCATGCCTCCCCCGCAGATATTGCGCCGCCGCGGCCATGGCCTGCAGATTCAGCGGGCGGGGCTCGAAATGGCTGTACAAGCGCCGGAAAGGCGAGGGGGTGCGGGCGTTGAGGATAGTATAACGGTAGGTTTTGGCCAGGGCGCTGAAACGGGCGTGAAAATCGGGCGGGACGTCTTGCGCGCTGACGGCCGCCACATCCTCCGGCAGGACGCCGTTTAAAGCCAGCGGGATCCTGGCCGCGGGAATACGCCAGCCCTCAGCGTCAAAATTCACTACCTGCCCCCGCGCGTGCACGCCGGCGTCCGTGCGCGCTGCGCCGACCACCTTCATTTCCCGCCCGGCCAGCCGGGAGAGGCACCTCTCCAAAACTTCCTGGACGGTCAACAGGCCGGTTCCCCGCTGTTCTTGAAAACCGTGGTAGTTTGTCCCATCGTAAGCGACAACCATTTTCACGTTGCGCATAGGCAGCTCCATCCAGACAAAAGATCAGGTACGAAAAATCACGGTCAAAACCAAAATGGCCACGGCTGCGCCGGCGGCGGCAAAATCCCGCCCCTCGAAACATAAGGGGTGCAGGCGGCCGCGCCGCACGCCGACCCGGTAGCCGCGCGCCTCCATGGCCGCGGCCAGCTCCTCTGCGCGCGCAAAGGCGCCGGCAAAGAGCGGTACGAGCAGCGGAATTGTGTTCGCCAGACGCTGCCAGGGCCAGCCGGAATTAAAATCAACCCCCCGCGCCTGCTGGGCCTTTTTGATCGTGAGCGCTTCCCGCAAAAGGGTGGGCAAAAACCGCACGGCCATGGTCATCATCATGGCCAGCTCACCGGCGGGCAGGCCCACCCGCGCCAGCGGGGCGAGCAGCCTTTCCACCGCCGCCGTCAGTTCCAAAGGAGAGGTGGTTAAAGTGAGGAGCGAAGAAACGACGATGGTAGCCGCCAGCCGCCAGCAAAGCTGGCCGCCCAGAGCGATCCCTTCCCGGGTCGGCTGGAAAATTCCGGCGCGCCAGACAGCTTCTCCGGGCGTAAAGAAAACCTGCAAGAGAAAAGACAGCACGAGGATGAACCAGAAGGGTTTAAGGGTATGGAAAACCACCCGCCGGGGCATGCCCGCCAGGCGGAGCAAAGCCAGCACCAGCAAGGTCAGCAGGCCGTAAAGGGGCCGGGAGCCGGCCAGCAAAACGGCCAGCACAAAGAAAAGCGCGCAAAAAATTTTGGTCCGCGGGTCAAGCCGGTGGATAACGGATTTCCCCGGAACGTATTGGCCAAACGTGATCCCTTCCAACATCAATCAACCCTTCCGGCATTTCAAGGAATTTGCCGGGTTTCGGCCAGCATTCCTTTGATCTCTTCTTCCGCCTCCGCGAGAGTCAGCGCCACCGCCCGGCTCCCCAGGCGCTGGAGGAGTTCGGCGGCCACGGGTGGCTTAAGCCCGATCCCTTGCAAAGCCGCCCAACCGGCAAAAACCTCCCGCGGGCTCCCTTCGCGAAAAAGTTTGCCTTCGTTGAGAACGATCATCCGGTCGGCGAATTCGGCAGCAACGTCCATGTTGTGGGTAATCAGCACGATTGTTTTTCCCCGGCGCCGCTGCAGGTCTTTGAAAAGAGCGAGCAGCCGGCGGCGCCCCCGGGGGTCAAGACCGGCGGCCGGCTCATCCAGGACCAGCACCGGCGGGTCGACGGCCAGGATGCCGGCCAGAGCCGCCCGCCGCCGCTGCCCCTGGCTTAAGGCAAAAGGTGAAAGATCCTTTACTTCCTGCGGGTCCAGACCCACCATTTCCAGGGCCGCAAAAACTCTCCCGGCCACCTCCGGGGAAGGCAGGCGGAGGTTGCGCGGCCCAAAGGCCACATCGTCAAAAACGGTCTCTGCGAACAACTGCTGTTCCGGATACTGAAAAACCAGCCCCACCAGCCGCCACAGCCGGCGGCGGAATTTTTTCTCCCGCGTGTCCCGGCCGGCCACGCGCACAATTCCCGCCGTCGGCAGCAAGAGCCCGTTAAAATGCTGGGCCAGGGTGGACTTCCCCGAGCCGGTAGGCCCGGCCAAAACTAAAAATTCTCCCTTTTTTACAGAAAGGGAGACATCTTCCAGGGCGGCAACAGCCAGGGGCGTGCCCGCCGCGTAGACGTGGCGCAAGTGCTCTACCCGGATAATTTCCTCACCGTTGTAATTCACATCCGCGAGCATATCTCCAGAACTTTAACGCAATTGCTGATCATATTCCTTTAAGCCATTCCTCGAAATCTTCTGCGCCGATCCCGGCCCGCTTTACCAGCGCCTTTACCAAAACAGGCCACGCTGATTGGCTGGGATGTAAATCAAAAGTAAACTTGTGCCCGTAACGATTACGACAGGCGTGTTTTGAACCCTTTATCCGGACTATCTCCACACCGAAATCTTTCAACAATTGAATAACTTGACGGTACTTTAGTTCCGGATACTTAGGCATTGCTTACCTCGAAAGTTTCGTAAAAAACGCTCTGAAACCGGGCAAGTTCTTCCGGGCCGAAGACCTCCAGATGAAATTTTACTGCTTCCTTCAGAAGATTTCTCGTTTCTTCCAAAGTCTTGCCCTGGACTACAACATCCACCTCGATGCACTCCCCCAGGTAGCCCTCGGCTACGGGAGTATATTTACCGGTGAACTTCAGGCTGGGCGCTTTCCGCTTGATTAAATTTTCCATATTCATACCTCCTTGCCGATATTATATCATAGTTTGGTCGGGAAAGGTATTTCGCCCCATTATCCGCCGCAACCCGGCAACCAGGTCGTCCAGAGTAAGCACGCCGGGGGAAAGCGGCCAGCCCGCCGCCCGCAGCCGCCGGGCCAGCTCCGCCGGCGCCGGCAGTTCCAGGCCGCAGGCGAAAAGCAGCTGGGGCCGGGCAAAAAGCTCCCCGGGCGCCCCGGAAAAAACAAGCCTGCCCTTATCCAGCAGCCAGATTTTCCGGGCCAGGGCAGCCTCTTCCATAAATTGAGTAATCAATATAACCGTGAGTTTTTCTTCCCTGTTCAGCCGAAGCAGCGTCTGGAGAACCTCCTCCCGGCCGGCGGGGTCCAGCATGGCGGTGGGCTCGTCGCAAACCAGGCAGCCCGGTTCCATGGCCAGGGCAGCGGCTACGGCCAGGCGCTGCTTCTGCCCGCCCGACAAAAAGTGCGGCGGGACGGTGCGCATCCGCTCCAGCCCCGCCACCCGGAGGGCCGCCTCCACGCGCCTTTTGATCTCTTCCGCCGGCAGGCCCAGGTTTTCCGGGCCAAAGGCGACGTCTTCCTCCACGGTGGCGGCCACGATCTGGTTGTCCGGATTTTGAAAGATCATCCCCACCTCCCGCCGGATGGCGCGGTGGTTATCCGGCCGGCGCGTGTCCAGGCCGTTGATTTTTACGCATCCGGCGGTAGGAATCAAAAGGGCGTTGAAATGGCGGGCCAGGGTGGATTTACCGGAGCCGTTCGGACCGATGACGGCGATGAACTCCCCCCGGGCGACACTGGCGTTGACGCCGTCTAAAGCCGTTTTTTCCCCGGACCCGCCCCGGTTATAAACATATTTCAAATTATCTATGATAATATAGTGATCATCCACTGCTACACCAGCTCGACCAGGGCCAGGGGGGCCCCGTCGCCGCGCCGGCAGCCCATCTTGGTGATCCGCGTATACCCGCCGGGGCGCCCGCTGTATTTTTCACCCAGCTCGTTAAACAGCCGGCGCACCACGTCTTCGTCGTAAATATATGCAAGGGCCAGCCGCCGGGAGGCCAGATCGCCCTTTTTGGCCAGGGTAATCATTTTATCGGCCAGTCTGGTAATCTCTTTGGCCCTGGTTTCCGTCGTAACGATGCGGTTGTTGCGCAACAGGGAAGTCACCAGGTTTCTTAACATGGCCCGGCGGTGGCCGCTGAGCCGCCTTAATTTACGATAGCCCATAAAAAATCCTCCTTAAAGTCAGCGTTCCTCAGTCGTCGCTCTTCCGCAAAGAAAGCCCTAATTCATTCAGCTTTTTGATGACCTCTTCCAGCGATTTTTTCCCGAGGTTGCGCACTTTCATCATGTCTTCCTCGTTGCGCTGGATTAATTCCTCCACCGTATTGATGCCGGCGCGCTTTAAGCAGTTGTAGGACCGGACGGAGAGGTCCAGCTCCTCGATGCTCATTTCCAGGAGCTTATTTTTCTGCTCCTCTTCTTTCTCCACCATAATTTCCACGTTGTTGGCGGCTTCGGTAAGCCTGACGAACAGCTGCAGGTGTTCGCCCAGAATTTTGGCCGAAAGGCTCGCCGCCTCGTCGGGGCGGATGCTCCCGTTCGTCCAGACTTCCAGCGTTAATTTATCGTAATCGGTGCGCTGGCCGACGCGCGTGTTTTCCACCGTAAAATTGACTTTGCGAACCGGCGAAAAAATCGAATCGATGGGAATTAAACCGATAATGTGCTCACCTTTTTTATTTCTTTCGGCAGGCACGTAGCCGCGCCCTTTCGCCGCCGTCATTTCCATAAAAAGCCGCCCGCCGTCGGCCAGGGTGGCGATGTGCAAATCCGGATTCAAAATTTCCACGTCCGCGTCGTGGATGATGTCGCCGGCCGTGACCACCCCTTCGCCTTTCGCTTCAACGCGCAGGATTTTTTCCTCGTCGGTGTACATCTTCAAGCACAAACTTTTCAGGTTGAGAATGATCTCCGTAACGTCCTCGACCACCCCCGGAATGGTAGAAAACTCGTGCAACACGCCGTCGATTTTCACCGAAGTAATGGCCGCCCCCGGAAGAGAAGAAAGCAGGATCCGCCGCATCGAATTACCCAGGGTGATCCCGTACCCCCTTTCCAGGGGTTCGACCACAAATTTAGCGTAGGCGTTGTCTTCACTCATCTGCACGCATTCAATCCGCGGTTTTTCAATTTCCAGCATGAACTTATGCACCCCCTGTTTTGGAGGTTAGAAGCCGGAGGTTAGAGGCCTCTTAACTTCCATTTTGGCTTCCCCAAGCATTTTTAACGCCGTTTCGCGGCTACTTGGAGTACAACTCAACGATCAGGTGCTCCTGCACGGGAACATCGATTTGCTCCCGCGTAGGCAGGGCGAGCACCTTCCCGGCGGCCCGTTCTTTGTCGTACTCCAGCCAGGGCGGCGGGGTCTGTTCGGCGGCCTTCGCCATCAATTCCGCCAATTTCGGGGATTCTTTACTTTTTTCCGCTATCTCCACCACATCCCCGGGGCGAACCAGGAAAGAGGGAATATTTACTTTGCGCCCGTTCACCCGGAAATGCCCGTGGCGGACCAGCTGCCTGGCCTCCACCCGCGAAGAAGCCAGCCCCAGCCGGTAAACGACGTTATCCAGGCGCCGTTCGAGGAGCTGAAGGAGATTTTCCCCGGTAATCCCCTTCATCCTTTCGGCCCGGGCAAAATAGTTCCGGAACTGGGTTTCCAGCACCCCGTAAATCCGCCGCGCCTTTTGCTTCTCCCGCAACTGGATCCCGTATTCGCTGAGTTTTTTGCGGTTTTGCCCGTGGATGCCTGGCGCGTAGTTGCGCCGTTCAATTGCGCACCGCGGGGAATAGCAACGATCTCCTTTTAAATAGAGCTTAGCGCCTTCGCGACGGCACAGGCGACACGTCGAACCTGTGTATCTGGCCATTTACTTTCTCCTTACCTCCCTTGATTACCGGATCGCAACAATATCGGCGGCTAGACCCTCCGGCGCTTAGGCGGCCGGCAGCCGTTGTGCGGGATGGGGGTAACGTCCTTGATGAGGCTTACCTCCAGCCCGGCGGCCTGCAGGGAACGGATCGCCGCTTCCCGGCCCGCGCCAGGACCCTTGACCATTACTTCCACCTGTTTCATGCCGTGTTCGATGGCTTCTTTGGCCGCCCTCTCGGCAGCCATCTGGGCGGCAAAGGGCGTGCTCTTCCGCGAGCCCTTGAAGCCCACCGTCCCGGCGCTGGCCCAGGAAACGGCATTCCCTTTCGGATCGGTAATGGTTACAATCGTATTGTTAAAGGTAGACTTGATGTGCGCTACCCCGTGCTCGATGTTTTTGCGTTCCCGGCGCTTTGTGCGTACTGCTCTGCGCGCCATTTAAATACCTCCTTCATGAGATGTGCGAGGCGCCCACTTCTATTTCTTGCGGCGCACGCCGACAGTCTTCCGCGGGCCTTTGCGCGTGCGGGCGTTCGTTCTCGTCCGCTGGCCCCGCACGGGCAAACCCCGGCGGTGGCGCAACCCGCGGTAACACCCGATTTCAATCAACCTTTTAATGTTCATGGCGACTTCCCGCCGCAAGTCCCCTTCCACCTGGTAATTCTTTTCAATAATTTCCCTTAATCTATTCACTTCCTCTTCCGTGAGGTTTCTGATTCTTGTGTCCGGATTGACTCCCGCCTGCGCCAAAATTTTTTTCGAAGAAGAACGACCGATCCCGTAAATATAGGTAAGGCCGACCTCCACCCGCTTATCGCGCGGCAAATCCACCCCGGCAATTCGGGCCATAATTTAAAACACCCCCTTCTGGTCTGAAGTCACGGGTCCTGAGTCGTAGGGTCGTTAGGATTTTTTCAATGTGATTCCGGAAAGCTACCAGGCTAATCGAATCAGCCAGCAGTTTGCCGTTTTAATTATCCCCAACCACCAACCACCAACCACTAATTTCACCCTTGTCTTTGTTTATGCTTCGGGTTTTCGCAGATAATCCTCACTTTTCCGTGGCGGCGAATAATTTTGCACTTCTCGCAGATTACTTTTACGGAAGGTCGCACTTTCATGTCCTTTCACCCCTGTTCTGCACAGTTTCAGTGTTATTTATACCGATAAACAATGCGGCCCCGGGTTAAATCGTAGGGAGACAACTCGACCATCACCCGATCACCGGCAAGAATCCGGATGAAGTTCATTCTGATCTTGCCGGAGACGTGCGCGAGCACCTTGTGCCCGTTGTCCAGCTCAACCCGGAACATGGCATTGGGAAGTGGTTCGATTACCGTTCCCTCAACCTCGATCACGTCATGTTTGGACATAGCAACCCCCCTTCTCGATGTTCGCGGTGCGCGGTTCGAAGTTCGAATAAATCAGCCTTTTTGCAGGACTCAAAACCGGCCCCGCGAATTCCGAACCTCTCACCGCGAACCCTGAACCTGGGTTTCCGCAAGCAATTCTTCCAGCGCTTTTTTTATATCGAGGTCGGTGATTTTCTGACCGGTATTTTTTTTCTCCAAAATTGCGCCAGCCAGTTGCGGGCAGGGAGTCAGGTGCTTCACGTTCTTTTTTTTGGGCGCCGCAATCGTTCGTTCCTCGCCGTTAACCACTTGCACCATGTTTGGACTGAGCACGTTCAAAATAAGGTAAAATTTTCCGGAATCTCTCCCCGCCGTCGAACAGACCAGCCGCCCGGGAACGAATTTGTCTTCCACGCCCAGTACCCCCATATTCCAACCAGTGTTACAACCGCGTCAAAATTTCCGCCTCGCCGTCGGTAATGGCCACGGTATGCTCAAAATGAGCCGAGAGCCTGGCGTCTTTC
>JBFMBG010000026.1:0-40102 GCA_040755215.1 Bacillota bacterium
TGGTCAGGGCAAGGAAGGGCGATTGAGAAATAACTTCCTTAATCTCCGGGGTTAAAACCGCGCCCTTGCCCTCCGGACCGCAGGATGCACAATCCATTCCGCATTCACCTCCTTCTGCACCGGTTTGCCACCATCTTAACTGGAAAACGCAGAAGGAGGCTGTAAAAAAATTTACATTTTCTTTAAAAACAACGATCTTTTAAAATATAGTATTTTTCGCCGCGACAAAGGTAGTTTTCCGCTGTCAATTCTTTTAAAACCTGTGCTACCATCACCCGGGAGGCCCCCACCAGGGAGGCGATTTCCTGCTGCGTCAGGTAAATTTTAATCAGGGTGCCTTCCGGACAGGGCTCCCCGTATTCCCGGGACAAGCGGAACAGCAGGCTCAACACCTTCTCCCGGGTGGTCTGCGTATTCAGCTCGGTAATTTGCTCCCAGGTATTGTACAGGCGGCTGCCCAGGCTGGCGATGATCTGCCAGGCCAGGTCCGGGGTTTCCTTGATCACTTTTTCCAGGTGCTCCCGCTGAATGCTGCAAACCTTCGCCTCTTCCAGGGCGACGGCGGTGGCCGGATGTTCCGTTACCTGAAACAAGGCCGCTTCGCCGATGATTTCCCCCCGCCCGGCGATTTGTAAAATCGTTTCCTGGCCTTCTTCGGTGACGCGGACGAGCTTAAAACTGCCTTCCTTAATCAGGTAAATAGTGTCGGCCGCGTCGCCCTGGTGAAAAAGGACTTCTCCCCGTTTAAAGTGGCGCTTGCTGGCGGCCCGGCAGACCGGTCGGAAAACATCTTTTTCCACCCTGGAAAACAGCGGAATATCACTTAAACATAAACAGTGCCTGGTTTCCATTTTTTTCTCCTTTCCCGGAGGCCGCAATAAATTTCTATAAGGTAATCATAAGGAATTTAGAATTAGTTAGCAAGTTAAATTTTTTACAGTATGCCGCCAGGCACTGAATACCTTCCGGTGCATACCTCACCAGCTTCACTGATCCTAATTTGCTGATGAGAAACCTGACCAGCCACCCAGCACTACCGAAAAACACAAAAACGCCTAAAGGGCAAGGCCCGCCCACCGGCGGACCACGCACCACAATTCCGGCCTGCCCTCTCCCGTTTTGGCAGAAAACATGAACAGGGGAACCTCCTCCGTCAACCCCAGGGTCTTTCTGATCACCTGCAGCTGCTTGAGCCCCAGGCCGCGGGAAATTTTATCCGCTTTGGTGGCTGCCACGGCGGCGGGGACGCCGTAATGCCGGAGCCAGTCGTATAGCTGCTGATCCAGTTCGGTCGGGGGGTAGCGGATGTCCACGATCTGCACCACGCCGGCCAGCTGCGGCCGGCCCCGCAAATACCCCTCTACCAGATAGCCCCAGTGCCTTTGTAGCTCTGCGGGTACTTTCGCAAACCCGTACCCCGGCAAATCTACCAGGAAGAATTTTCCGCCGACCAGATAAAAGTTAATGGTCTGCGTCCGCCCCGGGGTTTTGCTCACGACGGCCAGATTTTTTTTGCCGGCCAGGGTATTGAGCAGTGACGACTTGCCCACATTAGAACGCCCGGCCAGGGCTATCTCAGGCCTTTGCCCGGCCGGGCACTGCTCTAAGCTTGCCGCCGCGGCGAAAAATTCAACAGATCCAACGGCGCTCATGAAGGAGGCTGCGGTCCCCTTTCTCCGGAAATATTTTGCTGGTAGGAGATTTCGTGCAGCATTGCCGCCGGCAACGGCTTCAGCGCACTGGCGGATACCTGTCCATCTTCACTTTCCAGTAAAGCCTCTTCCAGAACTTCATCCATATGTTCCACGAAAACAAATTCCAGCTGGCTCTTGATCTTCTTCGGGATATCCTCCAGGTCCTTCTTGTTTTCCCTGGGCAGGAGGATCTTTTTAATGCCCGCCCGGTGGGCGGCCAGCACCTTTTCTTTAATTCCCCCGACGGGCAGCACCCGGCCGCGCAGGGTTACCTCGCCGGTCATGGCCACCTCGTGCCTTACTTTCCGGCCGGTGAGGGCCGACGCCAGGGCGCAGGCCATGGTTATCCCCGCCGACGGACCGTCCTTCGGGATGGCCCCTTCCGGGATATGCACGTGAATATCGTTTTTCTCGAAGAAATCCTCTTCGATGCCCAGCAGGCCCGCCCGGCTGCGCACGTAGCTGTACCCGGCCTGGGCGGACTCTTTCATCACTTCGCCCAGCTTGCCGGTGAGGATCAGGCGCCCGTTGCCCTTATACAAAGTAACCTCGATATTCAGCGTGTCCCCGCCGGCTTCCGTCCAGGCCAGGCCGGTGGCCGTGCCCACCTGGTCGTCCTTTTCGGCCACGCCGTACCGGTAGCGCGGAGCGCCCAAAAATTGCGCCAGGTTCTGGACGGTGACCCGCACTTTCTTGGCGTTTTTGGTGACGATTTGCTTGGCCGCTTTACGGCAAATGGCGGCCAGTTCGCGCTCCAGGTTGCGCACACCGCTCTCCCGGGTATACTCCCGGATGATTTTCCGGATTGTATTCTCCGAAATGCCGAGCATCCCTGCCGCCAAACCGTGCTGGGCCAGTTGCTTGGGCAGCAGGTGGCGGAGGGCAATCTGCACCTTCTCCTCTTCCGTGTAGCCGGAAATGGTGATTACTTCCATGCGGTCCAAAAGCGGCCGCGGAATATTGTGCTGGATGTTCGCCGTGGTAATAAACATCACGTTCGAAAGGTCGAAAGGAATCTCGATATAGTGGTCGCTGAAACTGTTGTTTTGTTCGGGATCCAGCACCTCCAGCAAGGCCGCGGAAGGGTCCCCGCGGAAGTCCATGCTCATTTTGTCTACTTCGTCGAGCAAAAAAACGGGGTTTTTCGAGCCGGCGTTGCGCATCCCGTGAATTATCCTGCCCGGCAAAGCCCCCACGTATGTACGCCGATGCCCCCGGATTTCCGCTTCGTCGCGCACGCCCCCCAGGGAAATACGCACAAATCTGCGCTCCAGGGCCCTGGCGATGGATTTCCCCAGGGAGGTCTTCCCCACCCCGGGCGGCCCTACAAAACACAAAATGGGGCCTTTCATCTTTTTGGAGAGTTTTCGGATTGCCAGGTACTCCAGGATGCGCTCCTTAACGTTCTGCAGGCCGTAATGATCTTCGTCAAGTATTTGTTCAGCCAACTGAAGATCAAGCCGGTCCCGGGTGCTCTTGCTCCAGGGCAGGGCGATCAGCCAGTCCAGATAGTTGCGCACCACCGTGGATTCCGCCGCCAGGGGGGGCATTTTTTCCAGCCGCTCGACCTCTTTTAAAGCCTTCTCTTCAACCTCTTTCGGCAGTTTCGCCTCGGCGATTTTCTGGCGGTACTCCTCTGCCTCGGCCATCCTTTCGTCCTTCTCCCCCAGCTCTTTCTGGATGGCCTTGATCTGCTCGCGCAGGTAATATTCCTTCTGGGTTTTCTCCATTTGCTTGCGCACGCGCACGTTGATTTTCCGTTCCAGCTCCACGATTTCCAGCTCTTTGGCTAAAAAGCCGGACAACTTCTCCATCCGCTCGAGAATATCGACGGCTTCCAGCAGCTCTTGCTTTTCCTCAATACGCAAAGCCAGATGGGAAGCGATGGTATCGCAAAGGCGCCCCGGTTCTTCCAGGTTCACCACGGAGGACATCATATCCGGCGGAACACGCTTGGACAGCTTGATATATTGCTCAAACTGGAAAATCAGGTTCCGCATCAAGGCCTCGACTTCGGGAGTTTTGACCGGATCGTCGGTATATTGTTCGATCTCTACTTTAAAGAAAGGCGCCAACCTGACAAATCTCCTGACCCTTCCCCGGGCCACCCCCTCGACCAGCACGCGGATGGTTCCCCCCGGCAATTTTAAAAGCTGTTTCACCTCAGCCACGGTACCCGTCAGAAAAATATCACCTTCACAAGGATCATCGGTTTGAGCTTCCCTTTGCGTCGCGAGAAAAATCAGGCGCTCGCCCATCATGGCCGCTTCCACGGCCTGAATGGATTTTTCCCTGCCCACGTCCAGGTGGATCACCATGTAGGGAAAGACGAGCACGCCCCTTAAAGGCAGTAACGGTAAAGCTCTGGTCTGGGAACCCATGGCTGCACCTCCTTCTATATTGTATCTTGTACTCCATCTTGACGTGCCTACTTTATTTTAACATAAACCGCCTCCGGCTGCTACTGAAATAAGTCCCAGAAAAGAAGAAACCTGGGCAAGGCCAGGTTTTAGCTGCAGGATGATTAATTTTTCGGGAGATTTCTCCGGAAGATTTCGGCAGGAGTTGGAATTGCCTGCAACAATCCAACGTTCCCTCCATTGACGGGGAAAAACTGTTTGTCTTTGTGCCTTAGTGCCTTTGTGCCTGTTAAACTCTATTTTTAATTCCCAATTCCTAATTCCCAATTCCTGTTATTGTTCGCCGACGCGGGGATCAGCCCGGTCGCCGCCAGCATTTCCCGGTGCCCGGAACTTTTTGCTTTGCGGATTAACCCGGGTTCCTCCACCAGCGCGTAGGTAAGCGCCTCTTCCAGCCTTTCGATGCAGATTACCTCCACGTCGGCAAATTTGGCAAAGAGCTCCTGGAAATTTTCTTTGGGGATTAAAACCCGCCCCGCCCCGGCGCAGCGGGCCGCCTCCACTTTGGCCACGATTCCGCCCACGGGGAGGACGAGGCCCCGGATGGATATTTCCCCGGTCAGGGCCACTTTGTTGTCCACCGCGATCCCGGTAATGGCGGAATAAACGGCCACGGCAACCGCCACGCCGGCGGAAGGGCCGTCGACCGGAACGCCCCCCGGAAAATTAATGTGCAAATCGTAGTCCCGCGGCTCCACGCCGGTAATCCGCCGCAAAACGGTAAGCACGTTTTCCACCGCCCCGCGGGCCATGCTTTTGCGGCGGAAGGTGCGCCCCCGGCCGCCCAACTCTTCCTCTTCGACCACGCCGGTGATGGTTACTTTCCCCTGACCGCACCCCGCCGGCAGGGCGGTTGCCTCGATTTCCAGCAGGCTGCCCATCCCCGGACCATACACGGCCAGCCCGTTGACCACCCCTACCTGCGGGCTGGCGGCGATCTTTTTGTCCGGGCGGGGGGAATACTGCCCGCTGTTCACCACCCATTCCACGTCGGCCCGGCTAATCCTTCTTCTTCCTTCCGTCAGGGCCACCCCGGCGGCAATTTGAATAATGTTGACCGCTTCGCGTCCGTTGGTGGCGTATTTCTTAATGACCTCCAGGCCTTCTTCTTCCATGGTGAAACCAATTTTGGCCAGAGCATTGCGGGCGATCACGGCAATTTCTTCGGGCAGCAGCTGCCGGAAAAAGATCTCCAGGCAGCGGGAACGGATGGCCGGCGGAATATCTTCCGGGGTCCTGGTGGTCGCTCCGACCAGGCGAAAGTCCGCCGGCAGTCCATTTTGAAAAATGTCGTGAATGTGGCTGGGGATATTGCTGTCTTCGGCGCTGTAGTAGGCGCTTTCCAGCAGCACCTTCCGGTCTTCCATCACCTTCAGGAGTTTGTTCATCTGGATCGGGTGCAGTTCGCCGATTTCGTCGATAAAAAGAATCCCGCCATGCGCCTTGGTCACTGCTCCGGGCTTGGGCTGGGGGATCCCCGCTATGCCCAGGGGCCCCGCCCCCTGGTAAATAGGGTCGTGAACGGACCCGATGAGAGGATCTGCTATCCCTCTTTCATCGAAGCGGACAATGGTCGCATCCACTTCGATAAATTTGGCGTCCTCTTTAAAAGGAGAATGGGGGCTGCGTTTGGCCTCTTCCAGCACCAGGCGGGCGGCGGCCGTTTTCCCCACCCCCGGCGGGCCGTAAACGATCACGTGCTGGGGGTTCGGGCCGCAGAGCGCCGCCCGCAGAGCTTTTAAACCTTCCTGCTGGCCGATAATTTCCTCGAATTTGGTGGGGCGCGTTTTTTCGGAAAGCGGTTCGCTCAAAGAAATTGTGCGCATTTTCCGCAACTTCTCTAATTCCTTATACGACTCCCGCTCTACCGCCGTTTTGCTCCCTTGCTGGGTTTTCAGCAGGTTCCAGAAATAAAGGCCGATGATCACCCCGAAAAAAACCTGGACGAAGGTGACAAAACCCGTCAGCCCGGCGGGAAACTCCATCACGCGGGTACCTCCTTAAAAGATAGCAGGCACAAAGGCACAAAGTAAAATATGCCTGCCTCAGAAAATAGATTTAGCCATAAAGAACAATTAGGTACACAAAGCATAAGATTTAAATGTGCCGATGGAGATCCTTTGTGCCTCTGTGCCTTTGTGCCTCAATTTTCATTATTAATCCTGCCCCGAAGAGGCGTAAATCATCCCGGCAACTCCCTTGATTTAGCCAAGGAATTTATATTATCTATTATTTCCTGATTGTGCCGGTCTAAACCTTTAACCAGGCACAAAGTAAAAAGAAAAGGGGTTAAGGCACAAAGGGGCAAAATAAAAAGACCGGGCAACTAAACCCGATCACGCAAGCAGTAGGGCAGCTTTTCAAGCTAATGCTAACCTTGGGGAGATTTCTATTTACTTCAGCCTCAGCACAAAAGTTCTGGCTGGCTCAAGCTGCCGGGTGTGGGGATTTACCTTTAAACCGAGGGTTTCCAAAGTTTCTACCCCCAAAAGGAGCTCATTGCCCAAAATTAAAACGGTCGTCGGGGCTTCCCGGCCGTCAATTTTTACGTGCACCACCCCAGCCTCCACGGTAAGTTCCTTGCCGTCAGCGAGCCGGACCCTTCTCGGTCCTAGCCTGGGCACCCCGAGGCGATCTGCCAAATCCCTGGGAATTGCCGACAGGGTAGCCCCGGTATCGACCAGCATGGTTACTTTCTCTTGATCTTTCGTCCCTTCTAAATAGACATCAACAAATACGTGCCCCATCATATCCACCCCCCACCCCGTTTTCCACCCCGGCCCTCTTTGCCGAATCCCTATTTTTCCCTTTGTGCCTATATGCCTCTGTGCCTTCTTCTACGCCGTCTCCTCTTTCTTCCGCTTTTTACGCTCCACGGCCACAACCAGCGGCTTTTCCCTCTTCAAGATGGTGTCTTTGGTTATGATACACCTGGCGATATCTTCCCGGGAAGGAATTTCATACATTACATCAAGCATGATCTCTTCCAGAATGGCCCGCAAGCCCCGAGCTCCCGTATTCCGCCGCAGGGCTTCCTGAGCGATGCACTTGAGCGCCTCCGGCTGAAATTCCAGGTCCACCCCGTCGAGCTCAAAGAGCTTCTGGTACTGCTTCACCAGGGCGTTCCTCGGCTCGGTCAAAATGCGGATCAGGGCTTCCTCATCCAAAGCATCCAGAGTCACGATGATCGGCAGCCGGCCGACGAACTCTGGAATCAGGCCGTACTTCAAAAGATCCTCCGGCATGATGCGCTTTAAAATTTCCCCGATCTTTTGCTCACGCTTTGGTTTGAGCTCGGCACCGAAACCAATCCCTTTTTTTCCGATCCGGTTTTGAATGATTTTTTCTATCCCGTCAAAAGCCCCTCCGCAAAGGAAGAGGATATTAGTGGTGTCCAGCTGGATGAACTCCTGGTGCGGGTGCTTGCGCCCGCCTTGCGGCGGGACGCTGGCCACCGTGCCTTCCAGAATCTTGAGCAAAGCTTGTTGGACCCCCTCGCCGGAGACGTCTCGCGTAATCGAGGGGTTCTCCGACTTCCGGGCGATTTTATCGATCTCGTCGATGTAGACGATCCCTTTTTCCGCTTTTTCCACATCGTAGTCGGCAGCCTGGATCAGCTTCAACAGGATATTCTCCACATCTTCCCCAACGTAACCGGCTTCCGTGAGAGAGGTGGCGTCGGCGATGGCAAAGGGTACGTTGAGCAGCCTGGCCAGGGTCTGCGCCAGGAGAGTTTTTCCGCAACCGGTGGGCCCCAGCATCACGATGTTGCTTTTTTGTAACTCCACGTCGTCAACCTTGCCGCCCAGGTTGATTCTTTTGTAATGGTTGTAAACCGCCACGGCAAGGGACTTTTTCGCTTCCTCCTGCCCGATGACGTACTGATCCAGGATCTCTTTAATTTCCCTGGGCTTGGGAATATCTCCTATTTCCAGACCCAGATCTTCATTTAATTCTTCTTCAATAATCTCATTGCAGAGCTCGATACATTCGTCGCAAATATAAACCCCCGGCCCGGCGACCAGCTTTTTTACCTGATCCTGTGATTTGCCGCAAAAGGAGCACTTTAACTGACCCTTTTCGTTGAACATAACCATCCACCTCTTTTTCTTAGCTTACTTGCGAACGGTAAACACCTCGTCGATGATTCCGTATTCTTTTGCTTCTGCGGCCGACATAAAGAAGTCCCGCTCGGTATCGTGAGCGATCTTATCTTTAGGCTGGCCGGTATGCCTGGCTAAAAGCTCGTTGATAATGTCTCTTAAACGTAAAATTTCGCGGGCGTGGATATCGATGTCCGTCGCCTGCCCCTGCACGCCTCCCAGCGGCTGGTGCAGCATAATCCGGGCGTAGGGAAGGGCGTAGCGCTTTCCTTTGGCGCCCGCCGCCAGTAAAAAGGAAGCCATACTGGCCGCCTGGCCCAGACAAATGGTGGAAACAGGCGGCTTCACGTACTGCATCGTATCGTAAATGGCCATCCCCGCAGTTACTATCCCGCCTGGAGAATTGATGTACAGATGAATGTCTTTTTCCGGGTCCTCGGCTTCCAAAAAAAGCATCTGGGCGATGGCCAGGTTGGCCACGTAATCGTCAATAGGGCCGCCGAGAAAAATAATGCGGTCTTTTAAAAGCCGGGAGTAAATATCGTAAGCCCGTTCACCGCGGTTGGTTGTTTCAATTACAAACGGCACTAAAGTTGACATAACATCATCCTTTCTCTATTTTGATTGCATTACCGGCATCATCCGTCAGAACAGGCTAATCCTGAGGGACCTCTTGATCTCCAGCTTCGGCTTTTTCTTCGCTTTCTTCACTTCTATTATCCTCGATCATCTTTGCTTTTTCCACCAGAAATTGCACCGCTTTATTCATCTGCAATCTTTTCTTCAGGCCGGAAAGCTGCCCCTGGGCCTCCAGGGCCTTCCTCACTACATCGCCGTCCTGGTTTACCTGCTTGCCAATCGCTTCTATTTCGGCCTGGATTTCTTCTTCAGTCGGCTCGAGATTCTCTTGCCTGGCGACGGCCTCCAGGACAAGGGTGGTTTTCAGGTTCCTTTGGGCCTCAGGGCGAAATTGCTCCTTCATTTGCGCCAGGGTGATGCCCAGGTACTGCAGGTAGGTATCCAGGGGAATCCCCTGGACCCGCAAGCGCTGCTCCGTTTCCTTAACCATTTCTTCTACGCGATTGTCCACCATCTCCTTCGGGATCTCTACCTGGGCGTTTTCTACCGCCTTCTCCACTACGGAGTTGCGCACTTCGGCCTGGGCCTTTTCTTCGGCGACTTTTTTTAATTTATTCGCCAGATCGGCCTTTAATTCCTCGAGCGTATCGAATTCACTGATGTCCTTGGCAAACTCATCATCCAGCGGGGAAAGCTCTTTGCGCTGAATCCCCTTGACCGTGACGGTAAAGGTCGCCTCTTTCCCGGCCAGATCTTCCCGGGGATAATCCGCGGGAAATTTCGTAACTACCTCCTTTGTTTCTCCCAGGAGGGTACCGATCAGTTCATCCTCGACGCCCGGGAAAAATACCCTGCTGCCGACCTCAAAAGTGCAGTCGGTATCCTGCCCGCCTTCAAAGGGCTCGCCATCCACCCGGCCCTGGTAAGAAATTGTCACCAGGTCGCCCCTGGCGACTTCTCCTTCCTCCAGGGTAACCAGCTTCGCGTGGCGGTTCTGCAGGCGCTCCAGTTCCTTTAAAACGTCTTCCTCGGTAATGTTTACCGCCGGCCTGGCGACTGCCAGTTCTGTATATTGCCCTAACTCCACTTCGGGTTTAACCACCACTTTGGCCTTGAAGACCACCGGCTTGCCTTCTTCCACCTGGACAAGCTCCAGTTCCGGCTGGGTAACCGGCTCGATGCCGGTATCGTCTACGGCTTTAAAATAGGCCTCCGGGATAATCAACTCGACGGCTTCGTCCACCAGCGCCTGCTTGCCAATGTGTCTTTCTAAAATAAAACGGGGAGCTTTGCCTCGCCGGAAGCCGGGTACGTTGACTTTTTTCACCAGCTTCCGGTAGGCCTGGTCGAGGGCCCTGGAAAAGCGTTCGGCATCCACTTCTACTTCCAGTAAAACGGTATTTTTTTCTATCCTTTCCGCGTTAGCTTTCATTTATGCTCCCCCTTGTTTTAAAAAAATCACACTTGCCTTATTTTACAGCGCATTTATCCTTCCCGGCAAGACAAATTTTTATTTAAACCAAGATTATATTTTACCCCAACCCGGAGATTTGGGCAACATCAAATCTCCAGGCCCCGCCTTTTTAAAGGTGATTTGTTTTAATCCTCCTGACTTTTCTAACCAGGGTAGATTGATCGATATTTAACGCCTTCGCCGCTTTATAGGTACTGCCGTATTCCCGCAAGGCATTTTGGATCAATTGCCGTTCCAGCTCCAAAACGGCCTGGCGCAAAGGCAGCACGCCGCGCACCTGGATGTTCGGCGCATAGTCCAGGTGCTCAAACAGGTTGCGGGGCAGGTCCGCCAGGGTAATGCGGTCCCCGGGGGAGGTAACCACCAGTCTTTCCACCAGATTCTCCAGTTCCCTCACGTTGCCCGGCCAGTTATACTCCAGGAATATCCCCAAAACTTCGGGGGCGAAATCTTTTTTCAGGCCGTAGGCCTTGCAAAATTTATCGCGGAAATTGTAGGCCAGCGGGATGATGTCCTGCCGGCGTTCCCGCAAAGGCCAGATATAAAGGGGCACCACGTTCAACCGGAAGTACAGGTCTTCCCGGAATTTCCCCTCCTTGACCAGGGCCTCCAGGTTCTGGTTGGTGGCGGCCAGGATGCGGATGTTTACCGGGCGCGGCCTGCTTCCTCCGACTGGCATGATTTCCTTTTCCTGGATAGCCCGCAGCAATTTCGCCTGGAAAAGCAAAGGTATTTCGCTGATTTCATCCAAAAACAGGGTACCGTTGTCGGCCAGTTCAAAAAGCCCGATTTTCCCCTCCCGGTTGGCCCCGGTAAAGGCGCCCCGCTCGTAGCCGAATAACTCCGACTCCAGCAAGTTTTCCGGAATGGCGCTGCAGTTCACGGTAATGAAAGGCCCTTTCTTCCGCTTGCTGTGCCTGTGCATGAGTTTGGCAATAACCTCTTTGCCCACCCCCGACTCCCCTAAAATAAGGACGGTGGAATCGACCTGGGCCAGGCGCAGGGCCAGGGCCAAAAGCTCCTGCATTTTCGGAGAACTGAAAATAACCCCTTCCTGCTTCAGCGCGCCCGCTCGCAGTTGGGTTAACTCGTCGTAGTAGCGTTCGGTAAGCCGCCGGGCCTGCTCCAGCTGATAGACCAGCTTATTCATTTCGGTGAGATCCCGGACGTTAATCACGATCCGGGTGATTTCTCCATTTTGGTTGAAAACCGGGTTTCCCGTTACCAGCAGCTGGTGCTGGTCGGATTTGCTTTCGACAACAGTGACAGACTTTTTCTCCTTCAAAACGGCCTCGACGACCGGGGTAGTGTAAATTCCTGCTTTAATCAGTTCCTGCAGATTTTTTCCCTCAATATTGTGGGTGGCCAGCCCGGTGATCCGTTCGTGGGCCTGGTTGGCCTTAATAATGTTGCCGGCCGGGTCGGCAATCAAGATCCCGTCGGAAGACGATTCAATAATACAGGCCAGCTCTTTATTGAGCTGCTTGACCAGATCCAGTTCTTTAGAGGTTGATTCGATTTCGGTAATGTCCTGGAAAACCCCTACCGCCCCGACAATCTGATTATTTTCCAAAACGGGGCTCTGGTTGGCCAGGTAAATCCGTTTTCCCGTGGAATATTCCAGCGACAGCCGCTGCACATCTTTAGGCCGGCCGTCCTTTAATACCTCCAGAAGTTCCGGAGCGCTGATCACCTGCGGCAGGTACTTGCCGATGGCGGCGCTTTTCGGCCGCCCGGTAATTTTCTCGGCCGCCTTGTTAAAAAGCGTAATAATTCCTTCCGTATTTACTGCGATAATGCCGTTATGCACGGAATCTAAAAGAGTAATCAACTGCTCCACCATCAAAATAGCCGAATCCAGCAAAGCGTTGCAGACTGCTTCCCTGGTTAAAATTCCGCTGAATCGCCCCTGGCCGTCCACCACCGGAAAAACAGCGGAAGGGAGCGAACAGGCGTCGACCAGGGGCGTATCTTCACGCAGACAATAAAAGTCGGCCCGCATGATCCGGCCGACGGGTAAATCACGGACAGCCGGATCAGGCCCCAGGTTAAACAAATCATCTTGATAAACCAGGCCGGCTACTCGCCCATCGGCGTCCGTCACCGGCAGGACCGCTGCCTGCGTTTCCTTAAAGAACGGCCACACCTGCCCAACGGTCTGCCCGGGGGAAAGCCAGATTTCGCTCCGGACCATTACATCTCCCGCGAACATTGCCGCCAACCACCGTTTCAACCTAAATTTAAGTTGATCTTAATACAAATTTTTGTTTGCGGCAAGTGTTCCGACCGGCTCAATTTCTCCTCTGCTGGCAATATTGCAGTTATCGATGTAAAAATGCAGTCAATCTTTTTAAAAACAATCAATTTATCCGGGGAAAAATCCTGGCACATTTTTTGCAACAATTGCATCATTAAAAGAGAGGGCAAATTAAATTCTAAATTTATAACTGTAGCGTGTTTTTTTCATGTATACTATATACAATCCGCGTCATAGGAACGGGAGCTGTTGATATTATTAATCCCTAGCTTATCGTTTTCAAGGAAGGAGGTTAAAGTTGATGACCGACAATGCGGTGCTTTTTTCCGCAGGCGCCTACGGCGGAACTTTTATCGTCGCCATGCTGGTGGCCTGCCTGGTTAAGGTTACCTACGTCCTGATTCACCGCAACAACAATAGTTCCTGACTAATCTTCTAGGAAAGAGAGAGGGGGAAAATAATTCCCGGTCCAGCCGGCCGGGTAAAGAGATGGAGCTCAGTTTATGGAACTTTTTCCCTGGCATTACCACCCTGTTCGTCCAGGACACAGTTATTGCCGTCGGCAGAATAGTCCTGATTGCCTTTGGTTTTTTGCTGGCTTACCTTGGTTTCAAGCGCGTTTTAGAGCCCCTGATCATGATTCCCATGGGTCTCGGCATGATTGCCGTCAATGCCGGCGTCCTTTTCCTGTCCGGCACGACCACCGGCACCCTTTTTCTGAACCCGCTGGTCAGCGACGTTACCGAACTCGTCAACATCATGCAGGTTAACTTTCTGCAGCCCATCTATAATTTAACCTTTAGCAACGGCTTGATTGCCTGCCTGGTTTTCATGGGCATCGGGGCGATCAGCGACGTGGGCTTTCTTTTAGCCCGGCCCTTCGCCAGCATGTTCATCGCCGTTTGTGCTGAACTGGGGAGCATCGCCACCCTGCCCATCGGGGTGGCCATGGGGCTGAACATTAAAGAAGCTGCCGCCGTTGCTGTCGTGGGTGGAGCTGACGCCCCCATGGTCATGTACGCTTCCTTAATCCTGGCCAAGGATTTATTTGTGCCTATTACCGTGGTCGCCTACCTGTACTTGAGCCTTACTTACGGAGGATATCCGTACCTGGTCAAGGCGCTGATCCCGAAAAAACTCCGGGGAATTGAGATGGATATTCAATCCATGCCGGACGTTTCCCCCAAAGAAAAATTCATTTTCTCCGTGGTTACCTGCCTTGTCTTGTGTCTGCTTTTCCCCGTCGCCGCACCGCTCTTTCTCTCCTTTTTCATTGGCGTGGCCATCAGGGAGGCCGGCGTGGAAAGATTCATTGAATTTTTGGAAGGCCCTCTGCTTTACGGCTCGACTTTCTTTTTGGGGCTGCTGCTGGGAACGCTTTGCGAGGCGTCCACCATTCTTAATCCCAAGGTGCTGACCCTGCTGATCCTGGGCATGCTGGCCCTGTTACTGTCCGGAATCGGCGGCATCATCGGCGGACTGCTGATGTACCTTTTTTCGAAGGGGAAATTTAATCCCTGCGTCGGCATTGCCGGCGTTTCCTGCGTGCCCACCACGGCGAAAGTGGCCCAGCACGAAGTAAACGAAGTCAACCCCTACGCGCTAATTCTTCCGTACGCCATGGGGGCAAACGTCAGCGGAGTAATTACTTCGGCCATTATTACGGGAATTTACGTAACCGTTTTATCGGTGATTAAATGATGATGAGTAAAAAAAGCAAGCTCTGGGCGGCAGGTCTTTTCATTATCGCCATCGGCATAACCATGGTGAGGGTAATTTCCCCCCGGCTCCACGAACCGGTCCCCGTTTTAACGGTCTATTTCGGGGGCCTGGTGGTGGCCACGGTCGGCCTTTTCATCGTCACCCTGGCCATCCGGAGCAAACCGTGAAAATTTAAGACAAGCTGACCGTTTGCTTTCCAACCAAAAGCTGGACAGGCTGAAAAACCTCCACTCCAACTGAATTAGCCCCGGTTAAATAAAAAGGAACGGGGATTTTTTTATGACAAGGCTGCTTAGGAAACCTGCTGCCCCCAGGATGGAAGGGCGCAGCTTGGCCTGACGTTCCGGAAAACGACCCGGCCCTTATTATTGCTCAGGCATCTCCTGATATGTGGAGTGCTGCGAATTATACTGGTTGATCTCCTGGTACCTGTTCAGCACATCCCTTTGCCCCGAGGATTCCGCCAGCTGGTCCCTGATTACCGCAATGTGTTTTTCCTCGGCCTTGGCCAGATCGGCAAACAACTCAGCCATTTTTTGGTTTCCATTATCCTCTGCTTCCCTCATGTACCGCACATATTGAATCAGTGCCTGCTCTTTCTGGTTTAAGGCTTCTTGCAGGTGGCTCAGAGTATGCATAAGCTTTCACCTTCCCTAACTCAAAATAACGGCACAGGCGTTCTAATCGTTTTTCCTTAAATATTTTAGGATAATCCAGTCTTTTTATGCCCTTTGTAGCTGTAAAATAACTGTGGGTGATCACCAATAATCTCCAGGGAGAAAAAGAAGGAGTTTTTCCCCGGAGAAAAGAAGAAAACCTCCAATGCAACTCAACCAAAATCACAAAGGAGGTTTCTTCTGTGAATACCGCACCCCAGATCCAAACAGCCGCAGACTATCTGAAAGAAAGCCTCTGGCTGAAGGAAAAGAGGGTGGGTACCCTGATTAAAAGTGTACTCGCCGGCAAGATAAATTTCAATACTTTAGAAAAAGAACTTTTTGCCATTGCCCGGGAATACCTGCTCACCATGCTGGGAGCAATCTTAGAACATCTTGATCAGCTCATCCTCTATTCGGCCGAAAGGGAAGGGTGGGAAGTTGTTGAAATCAGGAAACGCACCATCGAAACCACTCTGGGGGTGCTCACCTACCAAAGACGCTACTACAAAAAGCGCACCTTAAGCGGAGCCTATGCCTATGCCTTTTTGCTGGACGAGTTCCTCGGGCTCCCGGCAAGAGTCCACGTTTCTCCCCGGTTGAGCGAAATAGCGGTCCTGTTGGCCGCCGAACAAACCTACCGGAAGGCCGCCGAAACCTTAGCCACCGCTTTAGGCGTGAGCATCAGCCACGAGACCATCCACCAGGATGTCCAGGTGGCCGGCGAGCACCTCAAGAAATGGGACGGGGAAACTGCTTTAGACAATACCGGAACCCGCATCGTTCCCTTGTTAATCATCGAAGTGGACGGGGCGATGATCAAACGGCAGCGCAGATCCAAAGGCCAGCAGAGGCGCTTTGAGTTAAAAACAGCGGTGATTTACGAAGGGTGGGAGGAAGGTCCCCACGGCCGGGCGAAACTGATCAACCCCACTTACTTCGTTTACCACGGGACTGGAGAAGAATTTTGGGTTGCCCTAGAACGTCACTTAAGCCGGATCTACGATCTCGACGGGTGTCCCAGAAAGATCATTGCCGGGGACGGCTCCGACTGGGTCCGGGAAGGCGCCGATCTTTTGGGGGCTGAATACCAGTACTGCCGTTTTCACTTGCAAAGGGACCTGACCAGCTTATTTAACCCCCAGATGAAAAGAAAAATCGAAAAGATCCTGAAAGCCAACGACCGTGCCGCTTTCAATCTGTTTTTAAGGACGTTGATCACGGAAGAACCAAACGAAACCAGAAAAGAAAAACTAAAAGCTTTTCAAAGCTTCATTAACAGCGTCTGGGAGGGGATTACCGACTGGCGGGAGCGTTCCCGCCCCTGTCCTTCCCCGGCCCGGGGTTTAGGAGTCATCGAACCTAACGTGGGACATACCATTGCCCGGCGCTTTAAACACCTGGGAGCTTCCTGGTCGGTAAGCGGCGCGGATCATCTGGCGCACGTCCGTTGTGCGAAAAGAAACGGCACTCTTAGCGAAATGTTAAACTTGTCCGGGCCGCCGATGGCTCTGGAAAAAGACTCACCACGGGTCCAAAATGGTTACTGGGCCAGAAGACAAACAGATGGTCTGGCTAAAAAAGATCCTGGGGATTGGCTCCGGGCGTCTCTCCCGGCAGCTTATGGACCCGACCAGAGAACCCGTGAACTGGCGTTTTTGATCAGCCGGCTCACTTTAGACTGGCTTTTCTAAGACATGTTCCTGGTGGACCTCGGAGGCTCTTTTGGGCGGCGCCGTCAGGGAAGCCTTGACGGCCGGGGACCCCCCGCATGGTATAATGGGAGAAGCGACGGGTGTGCTACGTTGCAGGCATGTTCCCGGAGCCACCCCGTCGGCGTATTTTGTTAGACCATGCGTGGGGTGGCAGTCAAGGCCGCCGCCACCTTATGTTTTAAATTTTTGTGATCCATGTTTTGGTTCTAAAATTTAACCTGGCTGAGTTGCCTTGGAAATTGAAGGATACGACCCACTTTTACTTGACAGTATCATGCCCTTTTATTCTGCTTGACATTTCCCTGTTAACCGCAATATACTTTATATAAAGGTTTCAGCTATAAGGGTTTCAGCGGGCGGGTGTAGCTCAATGGTAGAGCACCGGCCTTCCAAGCCGGGTACGTGGGTTCGATTCCCATCACCCGCTCCATTATTTAAAACCCGCCATTTTTGCGGCCTCCAGCGTTTGCCATACTCTTCCAAATGGTACGCAAAACGTGCAGTCCGGTAATGTTGGCGGACGCAAAAATGCAGGCAAATCACTACACCGGACTAATCCCTCTTGCAGGTCCGATGCCAGACTTGGGAAGGGGGAATTTTATTTTATGCCCAAAGGGAAAGTTTTGAAGCTCCACAAGGACACTCCGGCCACCTGGGAGGAAGCCTTGCAACAGTTCCTCTGGTGGAAGCAGGGTGAGCAGGTATCAAGGAGGACGCTTGAAGATTACCAATTTCATATTACCCGGTTCTTCACCGCTCACCCGGATGCCTATCACCCGGCGAAGGTGAAAAGAGCAGTGCTGGAATACATGGCGAAAGAGTGTTCACCGGGATATTACAACATTAAGCGGAAATATCTAAGGGTTTTCTTCTCCTGGGCCGTGAAGGAGGGGATATTCCCGGAAAACCCGATGGATGGCTTTAAAACCCGCAAGGATACAGGAAGAATCGTGGACACCGACACCGAAACGCTCGAACGGCTTTTAGCTTTGCCCGACAAGTCCACCTTCTCCGGCCTCCGGGATTACGCCCTTCTTCTGCTCACCCTGGACACAGGAATAAGACCCGGGGAGGCATTTTCCCTCACGGTCACGGATTTCAACTTCCGCTCCCTGCAGGTAACAGTCAGAAAGGAAACAGCCAAAACGAGGGAGGAGAGGACGCTGCCCATCCTCCCCATGACGACCAATGCCGTAAGGGAGCTTATTTCCTGCCGCCCGGCCTCCTGGAAGGCGAACGTTCCCGTCTTCTGCACCCAGGAGGGGCTGCCTTTGAACAGGCATACCTGGAACGGCAGAATCCGGATGTACGCCGAAAGGTTAGGGGTGAAGCTGTGGCCTTACGCCCTACGTCATGCCTTCGCCTTGACCTACATCCGCAACGGGGGTTACGAATTGGGCCTCCAGCGTACCCTGGGCCATAGCACCCTGGCCATGACGAGAAGGTACGTCAACTTGACGCAGGCAGACTTGCGGGAAATGAACACCGCAGCCTCCCCTTTGAACGTCCTTTTGCCGCAGAGAGGGGCCAGGGTAAGGAAGGTGAGGGGCAAGTGAACGGCCTGGACTACAGGGACACCACCATTGCTTGGGGGCGATAGGAGGCCGTCGTTCTCCTCTACTCAAGGCCGGAGGAAGCGGTCAGAGAAGTAAAGCGAATCCTCCAAAGGCACAGGGAGGCATTGGAGGATGAAGAAGAAGGACGTCCTCACGTTTTGGGACTAAGAGGGGAAGAGGATAGGACTTAGGCCGGTGGTTATCTTCGCCGTGAAGGACAAGAAAAAGCAGCCGGAACGGCAGAAAGAAGGCAGGCAAATCAAGCACCTGCCTTTCTCTTTGGACAGAAATTTGGGCGAAAACGCATCGGGTAATGGTAACCTTTTTTCGCTTAAATTTTTCCCGGAAGCGGGAAGAAAGTGCTTGATTCTCAAGGGGTAATTTTCTGCGATAGAAATATTTTATCATTGCCATAATTTATCTTTATGTCTCAGACGCATTTAGAAGCGAATTTTGGCCGGTCTAACTCCGGGCAGGTATAAAAAACCATTGACGGGGCGTTTTCAACGCAAATTTGGGCCTGTATGAAGGCCGTCTTTTTGGCGGCGGCTTTAACAAATCCAGCAAGTTTTTTGTTTCGGAGAGAGTTTCCTGGCGGAAGTTTTCCGGCAGGTGTTCCGGGAATGTATAGGTACACCGGTCGCCTGGCAGGGGGCAGGGGTAGACTGGGGAATACCCATTGTCTGCGTATACATTTACCGGGTAGACAAAATTCCGGGGGTCTTTCCCTGGTGGTGGTGGGTGAATAATCGGACACCAAAGTAGCATGCATGCGGGGTCTTTCCAGGCAGGCAGGCAGTTTTTGGCTGAAAGCGGGAATACATTTTTTTACATTTGCATAACTAAGCCATTGGGTAGGTATTTGACCGGTGGGTTAATTCATTCCAACGGCCACCTGTTGACCAGCACCCGCCCGGTGAAGATGTCCACCCAAACCAGGGGAGGGGCCACCTTCCACCAGGGAATTACTTCCCGAAAACAAGAGGGAGTGATAAGCTGCCGGGGCCTCTTTTTGCCGACGGCAACCTTTGGTCGGGCCTTCGCCTTTTCCCGGACTTCCTCACGGAAAGCCTGGTCAGCGTCGGAAAGCCATAGCCTTACCGTTTCGTGGGACACGCCTACTTCAGCGGCTATCTGGCGGTAGGACCAGCCTGCCTGTCTAAGACGAACGGCCGTTGCCTGCTTTGTTTCCCGTAGCATGTTTCAAAACCCCCCGCAATTATGATACACTTTAGGCATGGAAAAGAAAATTGCTTGCCCCATTTGCAAGGAAACAATGATTTACGATAAACGGTTCGACTTCTGGAAATGCCCGTGCTGCGGGTGCGAAGTGTGGCCACCGGAAAGGAAACGTGGAAAGAATATTGCCCAACAAGTTAAGAACGGGTGATACCATGGAAGTAAAATGTGCCACCTGCCATTATGCCGAATGGGAAGGGTGTTCGTGGCTGTGCAAGGGGATACCTCCAGCCGGGGCCGTGGTGAAAAAGCTCCCGTGGGCGGGGGATGGGCAACTGCATGATTACGTTGTTGAGTGCCCGGAGTATAGGTAGGCAAAACATTCGGCCTTGCGGAAGATGTGTCGTTGCTGAAAAAGAAGGTCCACCGGGGTAGTGTAATACCCTGCCACGCCTCTAAAAATTGCTCATTGTGGCAGGATTTTGCTTTGGACGTTATCGAATAGTCTATTAACATAAAATGGGGGTGGAACAAGAACAATGAAAATGCGTCATAAGCTGGTAATTATAAGCTTATTATTAATTGTCGCCCTCATCCTTTCTTCCTGCGGCGGCCAGCCAGCAACACAATCCGAAAAGAAGTTTGTAGGCAGTGCTCAAAGCAATATTTATCACTATCCTTCTTGTGAATGGGCGAAGAAGATAAAACCGGGAAACCAGGTATGGTTCTCTTCGCCTGAAGAGGCAAAAGCAGCCGGTTACAGGCCGTGTAAAGTGTGCAGACCGTCGGGTAGCAGCGGATTGGGGAGTAGTAGCCGAAAAGGTAGCGGATGGAGTAGCAATTGGAAAGATAGTAGCTGGAAAAGTAGTAGCTGGAAGAGTAGCGACTGGAAGAGCGGAAGCTGGAAAGGTAGTAGCTGGAAGTAGTGTGTAGTGTTAGTAATCTGTTGGTGCAAGATATACCCAGTCAAATCTCCAGGGATGAGCAACAAAATATGCTACGGTTTCAAGAACCGTGTATGCTCCCATTGCGTAAAAAATAATCCAGAAATAGGCACTAGCCCAATCGTCATCGCCGCTGAAAAGCCAATAGATAATCCCTATACCTACCAAAACAAGAAAGGCTTTCGTGTGATAGGCAAGAAAAGCTACAGAGCCAAATACAGAAAAAAGTGTCCACAAACTGATGAGGACGCCGATATACCAAGGGTGGTTCTTTTCATGAAGCCACGTACGGAAACTTTTTAACATTCCTACCCCTCCTTAACCCTATCCTATTCTCCCGCTCCTGGAAATTTCCTTCCGGGGCGGGAGAAAAGGCAGGAAGGTTATGAAAAACCACGAATAACATACCTTTGGAGGTGATAAATGTGAAACGAGCATGGATAATTCCTGCCGTCATTTGCCTTCTGTTATTGGCCGCCTGGCCGCTCAGGTGGGAAAAGGGGCCGGTACAGTCGGATTCTAAAGCTAAAATAATTCATATGCGGGATCGCTGGACGGGGCAGGCATGGGTTGCTTTGTACGGAATAGCGAACGGGGAGGTATATAGTGGCGAAATGAGACCTATCCCTTCACAAGCCGATATTGCAAAAAGAAAGGAGCAAATTCTAGCAAGTCCGGAAGAAGTACAGAAAAGACAAGAGTTAGAGAACAGGTTGGCCAAATACGAAGAAATAAAGAAACTACATAGTGCGGCAAACGCCAAATACATTGAGCTTGTTAATAAAAATTATGCTTATAACAATGTAGATCTTCTTGACCGAAAACTCCGTTACTCTTTCTTTGATCGCGATGAAAGATACGAAAACGGAATACCTCAAGACATAATAAACGCTCGTATTACTTATTATAATGCAGATCAGGATGAAAGGAAAATAAGAGGAGAACTGGATAACCAACAAAAATGGGCCGAAACCGCCGCAAAGTCTGACCTTAGTTATTTCGCCTGGCGGAAGCGAAACATAGCTACAGGGATATGGGCCGGCCTCGTGGTTTTATCCGCAGTGATGGCTGTTATTCTGTTTACACGCGATTCACGCAACCGGCAAGTGAGTGCGATTTGCGATAAGTGACTGAGTAAATGAAAAAATCCCGGGGTATTACCCCAGGGAAATAACAAGGCCATAACGATATAGGTACCCTCTACTGAAGAGGTCTACCTCTGCTTTTTTCGAGATGCAGTCGTCTTGGGTGGGGAAGGGGAAGATTTTTGGCATTGAGACATTTTCTCTTCCCTGTAGAGCCTTTCGTCGATCAAATCGTTGAGGAGCCTTATGCCCTGCTTGAAGCCTTCTTCGTCGTAAGTGTTGACATAGACGACGAGCCCCTTTTTTGCGTTTTCGCTGATGGGGTACATGGGATCACCTCCCTTTTTGTGAAAATATAAAAACCTCAGCTTACTTGCTGAGAGCAAGAGTTATTAAGATTCACCTCTTCTTGTTAAATCCCCTTCCCCCGGCCTTTTCAAAAATTCCTCTAATGCTGATTCAGGAATTCGCCATAACCCTCCGAGTTTAATCCCCTTTAAGTCTCCTTTGTATAACCATTTTCTAACAGTACCTTCTTTTAAGTTATATTTCTTCGCTATTTCAGAAGGTGAATAATATCTTTCATTCTCCATCCTTAATCACTCCCGCTTTTATTATAAACAAAAAAGATAAGAAATACAAGAAAAAAGTTATTGACAAGATATATTATCTTCGCTATATTTAAGATATACAAGAAATAAAAGAAAGGAGGTCAGCTTTCCCCAATCCCCAAAAAAATCAAAGGAGGTATTCTTAATGGAAGAAGTTCCTAAAATCGGCAACAGGCTAATCTTTATCTACGACAGGGCACAGGACATTCACGACGTTTCCCTGGTCATTGAACGGCTTGCTGATGAAATGGTTTGCCACGAACTAGAAGGCCATGACATGATCTGTGGCGTTCATATCACCATTGATCAGCTTCTCAGGTACATACGGGAGCAGTTGCAGTTAATCATGGCTGCGGCAGACGGCAAAGACATCGCCAATCCAGAGGAAGGAGGGGAGCAGGTTGCCTGAAACGCTTAACGAAGAAAAAAATTTGCCCATTGTTAGTTTGATCAATGTAATGGACGCTGCATCGGAAGTGCAGGCTATCCTCAACGCTTCTTACGAACTTTACGCCACAATCAGGGATGGGGACGATAACTTAACGACAGATACAATTGCCGTGATAATGCGTGTCCTCAATGAAAAGGCAGAAGAATTACTGCAAGAAATAGAACAGACGGCAGACAAGTTACGGGCCGCCGTTGCGTAAAAAAACAGGGGGGAAGGGGTTATCCCTTCCCCTATATGGTCTAAGAATCCTCCTTTTACTGCCAGTGGTTAACCCGTCAATACCCCCTCCCTTAATTTGTTTCCGAAGTACCAATTTTCACCGTCACCGCCTTATACACAGGGCGGCGGCGTTCTACGGTGACGGTTTCCAGTGCTTCCTCCTTCGTGGCCGGACGCTTGGGTTCGGTCTCCACTTCCTCGAAAGCGTCGAGCGGATCGATGGGGTAGCCGTTCCTGGTGAATTGCCTTCCGTGGGGTGCGTCCAGAGCCATTACGTCCTGTCTGAGTTTCTTCTTTTTAACTGCCTTCCTGAAAAACTTCCCGGTCGTTTCGTCAAAGCGGAATCCTTTCTTTACCCGCTGAATTTCTTCCTTCACCGTTTCTGTCTTGATTGCTTGGTACGGAATAACCTCCCCTTTTTCATTCAGGTGATAGCGGGTTTCAACTTCCGGCACCTTGACCGTAATTTCTGCCGGGGTATCCTTGCACCTCTCATGAATTGGTATGCACATGGTGCCTAATTCTTCGTGAATTGTATGTACCAGGAGCATTAGAATATCTCCCGGTGTAAACGGCTGCCCGCAAATCGCACATGCAGTTTCTCTAAAGCAGATGTCGTCCGGGGTGATATAGCTGGCCCGCATACTAAACCATTTGTAGGTGTTAGTGCCCACGCTACCAGTTCCCGTTGTGTACGGGTTCAGGTCGCAATCGTCAAACCTGCCGCCAATGTAAATTCCCTGGCGATTTACCCCGGCAGTTGGGCCGATGCTGATCGAGCCGCCAACGTCCGCTGAGAGAAGAATACCATTGTTTTCCCAAGTACAAACCCACAAATCCCTTGTGACCGCTCCGTTTAGAGCAATGGTTGCAAACTGTACCCGCTCGTTTGACGCATTATCTTCGAACCATCTTATGGTTCCCTGGTCTGCTCCGGCGATTACGTCGAGAGTTTTTTTACCTCGCGGACCGATTACATTCAAATAACCAGACGGAGCCAATTCAACATAAGGGCCAGTGGATTCGGGCATCCCTGAGCGTACCAGAGTACTATATACCGCACCGTCGATTATCTTATGTCCCCACATGCTTACCTCTCCCCAAATAAGGATAAAGTTTTGTGCTTGACAAATCCCGCCCAGGCGGGTGTAATCACCAGAATATCCACGTCCCCGCCGCTAAGTTGCTGTTGATCTTCAAAGAATTTCAAAGATTTAACGCCGGTTACAATCAGCCATTCTACGCACTCGATAGCATCCTTTAGGGGCATCCTATCCCACCTGATCACCTTTCCTTGGAGAAATTCCTGGATGATCTCGGTTTTACCCAGCATAGACATACCGTGCTCAAAGCAACCCTCGGGGTATTCTGGAACATCAGTCCGCCAGCCGGCGGGTACACGCTCCGTATTGGTTACGTCCTGACCTTTTCGGTAATGAACCTGGAAGGGCTTCCCTGTCCGGGGGCTGTAGCCCGCCCAAAAGAAGCCAAAATCCATGTCGGGGGGCAGGACTTTTTGTACAAGTCCACTAAAGATCCCTGCCGCCTCCCGAATATTAAAACTGAGATTATGCCTTAAGTTAAGTCTCACAATCCTGTCAAACTCGTTAATGTCGTTCTGTAGGCACCAGCCTTTTTCGTTAAAGTCGGGGCCACTATAAGCTAAACCGAAACGGTCTGCGATTAAGTGTATTTTTTCAGCGTTATCGGTAACTGGCTCGAAATTAAATTTTTTGTCAGCGTTGTATCCGTCAGTGAATTCACTAGCTTCAACCCTTATGCACCGCCCCTCGCCGGCCATAACAATGCCGCCAGGGGTTAGGGCACTGATGATGATGGTCATGCCGGTTCCTCCTTTCCCGTTTCTTCTAATCTTCAAAACATCCTAAATCCTTCTCTATTACCTGCCTTTCTTCGGCACTCATAAGCGGGACGGTGTTAAATTGCTGGAGCAGCATGATTTGGCCGCCCTTTCCAGCTAAACCGGCCACCTCCAAGACTAGACGGGCCGCCGCCACATCTCCCTTATTTACGGCCTTGTCAACAAGGGAACGGATAACGCTGCGGGCCGCTTCCACGGCTAAAGATACAATTTCTTGCCGGGTTTCTTTTAGCTTTTCCGGCGAGGTTTCTTTTTTAACGATGCTTAACTTTCTGCTCATTCAGGCACCTCCCTGCTCGACGCATAAACCACTTCGCCCACGCTTCAGGTGTTTTGGGCTGCCGCCACTGGCCGCAGGTCCGCCAGGCCTGAAAACGAACCTTCAAACACCGCAAACACCCAAAGGACCCGCTGTTGGGGGGCAGGTACAAAACGGGTGTTTTCTGACGGCAAAGGGGGCAGATATACCACCGCACCCAACCGCCCTTTTCGCCTTTAAGGGGTAGCTTTATCCGCTCGATCCGCTGGCCGTTGTGGTAGGGCCAGACAAGGCAAACCTTGTCCGGAAAAAGACGGTACCCAACAGTAACCCACCCCGTGAGCCTGCCTTGTCCGTAATTTTCTTTTAATTGATTTGCATGAAGTTTTACGCAATCTTCAGCAATTACCATATTTTGTATCGTTCCTTTGGATAATGCTTCCATAGATTAGCTTACCAGGATTACCGCCCGGTGGCAACAACCAGGGCGATTATGCCCAGGGCCGCCGCCACAGAAAAGGTGAAGCTCAAGAACGCTTTAACGAGCATGGTTTCTCCCTCCTTTCCGCCGGATAGTGTCCAATGGAATAGGCACTATTTCCGTGTATATTTACTTCCATTCCTCCAGCACCCGCAGCAGCAACTGCCGGGCCTGGGGGTTAAGCTCCTTTCTTTTTGCAAAAGTTTTACCGAAGTTTTACCGCCGGAAGTTTTACCGGTAAAAGTTAGTCGGTAAAAGTTCCCGCAGACCGGTAAGGTGCCTTCAGGCTTTATGGCGTAAGGCTTTGCAGGTTTTTTTAAAATTTTTACCTCGCATTAGTGGTTATACTGGTAAAAGTGGTAAAACTTCGTAAAAAACCCTTATTTCACAAGGCTTCCCGGCTTTTTGACCGGTAAAAGTTCCGGTAAAAGTCGGTAAAACTTCGTAACCTTTACCGCTATTACCTGCATTACCACCTTTACCACTTTTACCACATTTACCGTTGGATATATATTTTATGGCAGGGTGTACTTACCGTATGTTTCAGCCTTCACCGCACCACCTCGCACCATAACGTGAAGGAGTTTAGCCACTGCACCGTATGGCCTGCCAAGTGCCAATGCAATTTCCTTTGGTGATAACGGGCCGCCGTTTTCCTTCAGCACCTGGATAATTTGCCGCCGTTCCTCGGAAAGCCTGTACTCTTCAGCCTCGCCGAGGATTTGCCAGCTCATGGTTAAGGTGTCGAATTTCAAGGCCAGTTCTTTTTCCTCAATGTCCCGGCCTGTCGCAAAAAGAATTGCGTCCGCTTTTCCACGGTCTTTTTTCAATACCCAAATGGTGTCTGCTGCACCGCTTAACCCTGTGGTGCCGGAAATGGTGTCGAGGGGGTCAAGGTGAGTGCCTTTGTTCAGGTGGTGGACAAGCAGCAACGCCGCGTGGTTCCGGTCGGCAACGGTCTTCAGGCTGGAAATTGTGCCATAGTCCTGCTGGTACAGGTCAGCGTTTTTCCGTCCGGGGGGCCGTACTTTCCCCAGGGTGTCCACAATGATTAGCTTCGCCTGGTGTCCGGTAACGGCTTCCTCCAGCGTTTGCAGTCCTCCCTGGTCAAGCCGGGGAAATTCGGTGTAAAAGTGCAGTTCCTCCGGGGCCGCACCACCCTGGAGGACGGAAGTTAGCCTGCTTTTCAGCCGCCGGGGGCTGTCCTCCAGGGCCAGGTAAAGGACGTTCCCCTTTTCCACCTTGATTTGCCCCAGAGCCACGCCGCCGGAAGCTACGGCAACAGCAATGTTTAAGGCCAGCCAGGACTTGCCGATTTTAGGCCTGCCGGCCAGAATAACCAGTCCCTCCGGCAGAAGATCGGGAATTACCCAAACAGGATCGGAAAATTCCCGGTTGATAAGTTCCTGGGCCGAAAACCCGGAGGGCAGGTTCACCGCACCGCTTTTTCGGGCCTCCTTCGCGAAAACGGGACAACTTTCTTTTCCGGGGCAAAAACGGCTTGTCCAGGCGTCATCATCACACCCCAGGGAAGTATAGCCTTGCCCGCCTTTGCCGTTATATGCACTCTCCAGGTGGTGAAGCAATTCCTCTTCGCCAAACTCTTTCAGTATGGGGGGATCATTCTTTGCGTCAACCTGGCGAATCAGGGCTTCCGCTATTTCCTGGGGAAAACCGGCCTTGTGACAATGGGCCGCCAGCCTGAAGAGGGAGGGCCGCCGGTAGCCTTTGTCGGCACCTTTTTCCACCAGGGCTTTAGCACACGGCAACAGATCCCTATGGCCTCCCTTTGCACCGGGAGCGGCGGTTTTCTTCGGCGGTTCCTTTTCCTTCGGCAACTTCTCCAGGGCGGCGGCTAACTGTTCCGGTGTCACCCGCTTGACGGAGTTCAGAAATTCCTCCAGCGAAAGCACACGTCCGCCGTCCACCATTACCCGGCGGTTTTCTTTGGAATGAGGGAGAAAATAGGGCAAGTGGAGATAGTTGCCGTAAGTCTGGCCGTCCAGGGCATCTTGTTTTGGAAATATTTCCGGGACGCTACCGCCCACGGCTTTTTTCCAGACGCCCGCCAGCAGACACCGGGCGTCTTTCGCCGGAACAGGTTCGGAGAAGAAAAGCCAGACGTGGTATCCCTTGCTTTTGCTTTTCTCAATGTAAGCAGGTATCCCTAGTTCGGCCAGGGCTTCCTTCACGGTTCCGGCCATTTCCGCCGCCTTTGCCTGGTCGTCTTTCATGTCAATGTCCTGGGATGCGAAATGACAGGTTCCGTTGTCCAGAAGGGGGTAAAACGCCGATTGATTCTTTCCCAGCCAAGTGACGGGCATACACCTGGGAGGTTACTGGCCGCTTAATGCAGGCACCTTTTAGGCCGCCGTAGGCATCCGTCCGGCCAGCGAAAAGGTATTGGTTACGTCCTGACCTTTTCGGTAATGAACCTGGAAGGGCTTCCCTGTCCGGGGGCTGTAGCCCGCCCAAAAGAAGCCAAAATCCATGTCGGGGGGCAGGACTTTTTGTACAAGTCCACTAAAGATCCCTGCCGCCTCCCGAATATTAAAACTGAGATTATGCCTTAAGTTAAGTCTCACAATCCTGTCAAACTCGTTAATGTCGTTCTGTAGGCACCAGCCTTTTTCGTTAAAGTCGGGGCCACTATAAGCTAAACCGAAACGGTCTGCGATTAAGTGTATTTTTTCAGCGTTATCGGTAACTGGCTCGAAATTAAATTTTTTGTCAGCGTTGTATCCGTCAGTGAATTCACTAGCTTCAACCCTTATGCACCGCCCCTCGCCGGCCATAACAATGCCGCCAGGGGTTAGGGCACTGATGATGATGGTCATGCCGGTTCCTCCTTTCCCGTTTCTTCTAATCTTCAAAACATCCTAAATCCTTCTCTATTACCTGCCTTTCTTCGGCACTCATAAGCGGGACGGTGTTAAATTGCTGGAGCAGCATGATTTGGCCGCCCTTTCCAGCTAAACCGGCCACCTCCAAGACTAGACGGGCCGCCGCCACATCTCCCTTATTTACGGCCTTGTCAACAAGGGAACGGATAACGCTGCGGGCCGCTTCCACGGCTAAAGATACAATTTCTTGCCGGGTTTCTTTTAGCTTTTCCGGCGAGGTTTCTTTTTTAACGATGCTTAACTTTCTGCTCATTCAGGCACCTCCCTGCTCGACGCATAAACCACTTCGCCCACGCTTCAGGTGTTTTGGGCTGCCGCCACTGGCCGCAGGTCCGCCAGGCCTGAAAACGAACCTTCAAACACCGCAAACACCCAAAGGACCCGCTGTTGGGGGGCAGGTACAAAACGGGTGTTTTCTGACGGCAAAGGGGGCAGATATACCACCGCACCCAACCGCCCTTTTCGCCTTTAAGGGGTAGCTTTATCCGCTCGATCCGCTGGCCGTTGTGGTAGGGCCAGACAAGGCAAACCTTGTCCGGAAAAAGACGGTACCCAACAGTAACCCACCCCGTGAGCCTGCCTTGTCCGTAATTTTCTTTTAATTGATTTGCATGAAGTTTTACGCAATCTTCAGCAATTACCATATTTTGTATCGTTCCTTTGGATAATGCTTCCATAGATTAGCTTACCAGGATTACCGCCCGGTGGCAACAACCAGGGCGATTATGCCCAGGGCCGCCGCCACAGAAAAGGTGAAGCTCAAGAACGCTTTAACGAGCATGGTTTCTCCCTCCTTTCCGCCGGATAGTGTCCAATGGAATAGGCACTATTTCCGTGTATATTTACTTCCATTCCTCCAGCACCCGCAGCAGCAACTGCCGGGCCTGGGGGTTAAGCTCCTTTCTTTTTGCAAAAGTTTTACCGAAGTTTTACCGCCGGAAGTTTTACCGGTAAAAGTTAGTCGGTAAAAGTTCCCGCAGACCGGTAAGGTGCCTTCAGGCTTTATGGCGTAAGGCTTTGCAGGTTTTTTTAAAATTTTTACCTCGCATTAGTGGTTATACTGGTAAAAGTGGTAAAACTTCGTAAAAAACCCTTATTTCACAAGGCTTCCCGGCTTTTTGACCGGTAAAAGTTCCGGTAAAAGTCGGTAAAACTTCGTAACCTTTACCGCTATTACCTGCATTACCACCTTTACCACTTTTACCACATTTACCGTTGGATATATATTTTATGGCAGGGTGTACTTACCGTATGTTTCAGCCTTCACCGCACCACCTCGCACCATAACGTGAAGGAGTTTAGCCACTGCACCGTATGGCCTGCCAAGTGCCAATGCAATTTCCTTTGGTGATAACGGGCCGCCGTTTTCCTTCAGCACCTGGATAATTTGCCGCCGTTCCTCGGAAAGCCTGTACTCTTCAGCCTCGCCGAGGATTTGCCAGCTCATGGTTAAGGTGTCGAATTTCAAGGCCAGTTCTTTTTCCTCAATGTCCCGGCCTGTCGCAAAAAGAATTGCGTCCGCTTTTCCACGGTCTTTTTTCAATACCCAAATGGTGTCTGCTGCACCGCTTAACCCTGTGGTGCCGGAAATGGTGTCGAGGGGGTCAAGGTGAGTGCCTTTGTTCAGGTGGTGGACAAGCAGCAACGCCGCGTGGTTCCGGTCGGCAACGGTCTTCAGGCTGGAAATTGTGCCATAGTCCTGCTGGTACAGGTCAGCGTTTTTCCGTCCGGGGGGCCGTACTTTCCCCAGGGTGTCCACAATGATTAGCTTCGCCTGGTGTCCGGTAACGGCTTCCTCCAGCGTTTGCAGTCCTCCCTGGTCAAGCCGGGGAAATTCGGTGTAAAAGTGCAGTTCCTCCGGGGCCGCACCACCCTGGAGGACGGAAGTTAGCCTGCTTTTCAGCCGCCGGGGGCTGTCCTCCAGGGCCAGGTAAAGGACGTTCCCCTTTTCCACCTTGATTTGCCCCAGAGCCACGCCGCCGGAAGCTACGGCAACAGCAATGTTTAAGGCCAGCCAGGACTTGCCGATTTTAGGCCTGCCGGCCAGAATAACCAGTCCCTCCGGCAGAAGATCGGGAATTACCCAAACAGGATCGGAAAATTCCCGGTTGATAAGTTCCTGGGCCGAAAACCCGGAGGGCAGGTTCACCGCACCGCTTTTTCGGGCCTCCTTCGCGAAAACGGGACAACTTTCTTTTCCGGGGCAAAAACGGCTTGTCCAGGCGTCATCATCACACCCCAGGGAAGTATAGCCTTGCCCGCCTTTGCCGTTATATGCACTCTCCAGGTGGTGAAGCAATTCCTCTTCGCCAAACTCTTTCAGTATGGGGGGATCATTCTTTGCGTCAACCTGGCGAATCAGGGCTTCCGCTATTTCCTGGGGAAAACCGGCCTTGTGACAATGGGCCGCCAGCCTGAAGAGGGAGGGCCGCCGGTAGCCTTTGTCGGCACCTTTTTCCACCAGGGCTTTAGCACACGGCAACAGATCCCTATGGCCTCCCTTTGCACCGGGAGCGGCGGTTTTCTTCGGCGGTTCCTTTTCCTTCGGCAACTTCTCCAGGGCGGCGGCTAACTGTTCCGGTGTCACCCGCTTGACGGAGTTCAGAAATTCCTCCAGCGAAAGCACACGTCCGCCGTCCACCATTACCCGGCGGTTTTCTTTGGAATGAGGGAGAAAATAGGGCAAGTGGAGATAGTTGCCGTAAGTCTGGCCGTCCAGGGCATCTTGTTTTGGAAATATTTCCGGGACGCTACCGCCCACGGCTTTTTTCCAGACGCCCGCCAGCAGACACCGGGCGTCTTTCGCCGGAACAGGTTCGGAGAAGAAAAGCCAGACGTGGTATCCCTTGCTTTTGCTTTTCTCAATGTAAGCAGGTATCCCTAGTTCGGCCAGGGCTTCCTTCACGGTTCCGGCCATTTCCGCCGCCTTTGCCTGGTCGTCTTTCATGTCAATGTCCTGGGATGCGAAATGACAGGTTCCGTTGTCCAGAAGGGGGTAAAACGCCGATTGATTCTTTCCCAGCCAAGTGACGGGCATACACCTGGGAGGTTACTGGCCGCTTAATGCAGGCACCTTTTAGGCCGCCGTAGGCATCCGTCCGGCCAGCGAAAAGGTTCGCAAATTTTTGTATTGTGGTTTTGTCGAACATGGTTACACCGCCATTCAGTCAACTTCAAAAAAGCCTAGGTTGCAGTTTTTCTTGTGTCACATTTTTCCAATACCTGTATGGAAGATATTGCCGCTTTGGGTGAAGGGGGCCGATTGACCCGATATCTGTTTTCGGGTGACTTTGCAGGATGAAAAGCGGAACCTCGTACACTGTTTCCTTGCCGTTTTCGTCAATGACTATATGCCGGATAATACATTCCGGGGGCAATTCGGGTTGATATTTTAGATCAATGCCCGCACTTCCCCGGATCTGCAAAATATCCTGCTTCCGGATTTTCTGCACAAAGACGGGCCTGCCGTCCTCGTAAATTAGTTTGCCAACTTTTCTCAACCGTCCACCACACCAGGCGGAAACAGGCACGCTATTTTTTGCCATTTTTGCCGCCCTCCTTGAAAGCTCTTTCCAGCTTTTTCTTCCATCCGGGAAAAATCGGTAATTGACCCCGTTCGATGCGGATAATTTCCGTCAGACCTATTCCCGTTCGGCGAGAAAGCTCACTTTTGCTCCAGCCTCGTTTTTCTCGTTCCTGCTTGACGTTCATTTTGATTGATTTCCCCCTTGTTCTGGTCTTTAGTCTTTGATATACTAAAAGTCGAATAAGCGAACATCGGAGGAAAAATGCCGATAAAATTTTGCGTCGAAACGATAACTGCATTGCTTCAGGGCACGCTCCCTTCGCCGAAGGGTGGCACTCGCCAGGAGGGATTTGGCGGCTGGTGGTATTCCCTAGTCGAAGTAGGAGGAAGCACACCGCCGCCAGGAAAAAGGGCTGGTGGTCATCCAGCCTATTTGTGGTGTCTTCAATGGTGGGGCGGCCAGCCGCCGCCAAAACCGGGGCTGACGGCTGAACAGATCCGGGAATTATTAAGCCGCCCGCCGGGGGTACATTCCTTGCTGGTTCCGGAAACAATAACACCAAAAAAAGACGGCGGTTATCTATACCTGTACGTTGCACCGCACAGGGCGGTATTAAATTGGTGGTATTCACAGGTTACAGGCAAGACCAGAGGGAAACACCGCCTCCAGGGGGATTTGCCGCTTGTCTTTGCCACGGCAAAGACGGGGCAAGATTCCCTTAAGGCTAGCGTGGGAGTTATGCTTTTACGACAACTAATAACGGATAAGAATTCCTATAGTGCTTCCGATAAGGCTTCCAAGGCTGAATGTGAGAGAATGAAGGAGCGGCTGCGGGAGTTAGAAGCCAATATACTGTGGGTACAGGAGTTTATAAATTGGCTTTGCGGGTGGGCGGTCAAACTGGTGGGGAGGGATGATGCCGGGTTAATAGCAACTCAATTCTTACTGGAATATTTTCCTGCCGTTCATTCGCCGAAGGCGTATTTCTTGAAGAGCAAACCACGTCAAGATATGTTCACACAAGGAGGGGAAATAATTACTGGTGAGGATTTCACCGGAGAGGATCTTGTTCGGCAACGCCCACGACACAACAAAGACGACGGCGAAGACGAGCAAGAAGAAAGCCTTCGCTTGGTGGAAAAATTATCGCCGATTGAAAACGCTGCGTCTCGATTAGGTATAAAAAGGTATAGTGTATATCATTATTTACGAAAGATGGGCTTTTACAAGGAGATATCCTCTCAAACAACAGAGGGGGGGGTAATACATGAGAATGTAAGGAGGCGTTACGAGTTAACGGAGGAAGTGATCGCTGATATTGAAAGGAAGGTCAAAGAAAGACGAAAGGAAAGAAATAAACATTCCGCTCTTGTGAAACTCATAATGGAAAAGCGGGGGGTAGGAATCAGGGCTGCCCAAAGGTGGGTAAGAAGGCGGACTGAAGCAGGAAAGACGCTCGAAGAAATATTGCGGGAAATAGGGTATAACTTATAACATCCATAAAAAATTTTTATCATAAAACCGGAAGGAAGGGGGGTTTTGACGTAAAAAATGAATACACCAAAACATTACCGGACTAAACAAGATGAGGGAATTGTGTAACAATTTTAGTCCGGTAATGTTGACGGTAGGCAAGAGGGGATAAATCCAGGTGTAGCAAGGCTTAGCGGGTTTGGCAGAACATCACCGGCCTTCCAAGCCGGGTACGTGGGTTCGATTCCCATCACCCGCTCCATTATTTTCCCCACGGACTCGAAAGATAAAGAGCGCCCTCCCGATCTCTTCGGGTTCAATGTCCGCCGTATCTCACCAGCGAGCCCGCAAACCCTGACTTACCAAGCGCTAATAACAGTTTTCGTGAATCCCGCCATCTCGATTAGTTCTTATTCAAGAGGAACCCAACGGATATAAAATTGTCCAGCGAATTGCCGAAGTTCCGATGTTTAACGGTAATAAGTCCGACGGGACGGATGCTTACCGTTCTCTTAAGTCCATGGAGAAACAGGGCCTGGTTATATTTTTATCCTTTTCCGTAAACAGCGTTCACATAAAAAAATTATGTTGACATTAGTGAACATTATTTGCTAACATTTAGTTAGCTATATATTTTGAACATTAGAAAATACCGGCAGTAAGCGAAAGGGGAGGAGACAATGACGCCGCCAGGCGGGGAAAACACCTATTCCTTCGATGAATTCCTGGACAGGAGAAACTCCTTCGATTTTTACCGGGACGACCCGTTCCTGCAAAGGACGGTGAAAAAATTTGCAGGGGCCGAGTGGGAAAGCCTCCACGCAAAGCTCCTGGAATTTTCACCCAGGGTGTCGTTCCGGTGGCGGGACATGGCTGACGCCATCGCCAGGCCGGAGGAGCGCCCTTACATTCTGCACTACGACGCCCACAATCACCGCATTGACAGGATCGTCCGGCCGAAGGACGCCCTGGTTCTGGAAAAAGAGATTTTTTCGCTGGGCCTGTTCTCGGAAAAAACAACCCTGTGGGAGCGCTTTGCCAAACGTTTCCTCCTGCACCAGATCGGCGAAGCCGGGGTGCTGTGCCCCATCGCCTGCACCGAGGGACTGATCGCCCTGATCGAGTATTATCCCGACCACGGCACACCCGAGCTGGACCGCATCCTCACCCACTGCAAGGAAGGTATTGACGGAGATTTCGCCATCGGCGCCCAGTTCATGTCCGAGATCCAGGGGGGATCGGACATCCCCGCCAACCTGCTGCGGGCGGTGCCGGAGGGCAGGCACTACAGGCTTTATGGCAATAAGTTTTTCTGCTCGGCCATGCACGCCGACTACGCGGTGGTTACGGCCAGGGTGGAGGGCAGCGAAAAGGTGGGGACGTTCGTGGTCCCCTCCTGGCTGCCCGGGGATAGGGACCGGGAACGCCGGAACGGTTGCACGATCAACCGTCTCAAGTGGAAAATGGGCACCTCGGAACTGCCCACGGCGGAAGTGGACTATAACGGGGCCGTCGCCTACACCGTGGGTCCCACCGACAGGGGGGTGGCCAACGCCGTGGGTATCGTGCTCACCCTGTCCCGGATAGCCGTGGGCATGTCCAGCGCGGCGGCGATGCTGCGCGCCGCCAGGGAGGCGCTGATGTACAGCCGCTTCCGCGACGTCTTCGGCATGAAGATTTACCAGTTCCCCATGGCCGCCCGCCAGGTAAACAACGTGGTGGAGGCAGCTCAGCGGACCACCGCCGGGGCCTTCAGGGTCTACGACCTCTTCCTCCGCCTGGGGGCGAGGCTCCAGCCCGGCCTGGATTCAGGCGAGCCCCTGGAAATGAGAAAAAAGCGCTTTGATTTAAGGGAGCTCATTCTGCTGCAAAAAGCGCTCACGGCTTATGAAACGGTGGACGTGATCAGGACGGCCATGAGCATTTTCGGCGGCCACGGCGTGATGGAAGAGTTCTCTTCGCTGCCCAGGCTGTTCCGTGACGCTACAGTGAACGAGTTGTGGGAGGGGCCCCGCAACGTGCTGTTGACCCAGGTGTACCGGGACTTGCTGCGGGCCTCTTCGTGGTACGACCCGGCGGAGTTCGCCGCCAGCATCCTGGAGGGGGCGCCCGCGGACCGGGTGAAGGAACTGGCCCGGGAGCTGAAGCGCCTCCTGGCGCGGCCGCTGACGGCCCGGGACGAGGATTCCACGCGGGCGGCGGGCGAGTGGGAGGAGCTATGCGACGCCATTTTCAGAACATACCAGGAATGTTCGCTGGCCGAGGTGGGTAGGGCACCCATCATTGCCGGCGAGGAATAATTGGGAGGTGATTAAGGTGGAGGTAAATGTCGGTAGAATGCTGTCCAACCGGGCGGATCTCTCACCCGGCCTGGAGGGGTTCGTGGGGGATGGGTACCGGTTCACCTTCAGGGAAGTCAACGAAAGGGTGAACCGTATTGCCGCCTACCTGCAGGACCAGGGGGTGGCCGCCGGGGACCGGGTGGCCCTGCTTTGCAAAAACAGCCAATACTTCGCCACGGCGTTTTACGCCGCGGCCAAGGCCGGCGCCATTACCGTGCCGCTCAACTGGCGCCTGGCAGCCCCGGAGTTGTCTTACATCCTGAACGATTGCGGGGCATCCGTCCTCGTTTACGATGCCGAATTCGGCGCGGCGGCAGACCGGTTGCGCGGCGACACGCCGGTACGGGCCTGCATCCGGGCGGGCGACGGCGGTGAAGACCCCCGGTTCGAGGAGGTCATCCTGGACCGGCCGGCGGCTGAACCCCGGGCAGGCGCCGGAGGGGAAGAACCGGCAATCATCATGTACACGTCGGGCACCACCGGTAAACCCAAAGGAGCCGTGCTGAGCCACAACAACCTTTTCTGGGCCTCGGTGGGAATCACCCACACCATTGACTGGCGTTTCGGCGACCGTTTCCTTTCCGTGGCCCCGATGTTCCATATCGGCGGCCTGGCACCCCTGGTGACCAATATACACAAGGGCTGCACTACCGTGTTCATGCCCAATTTTGACCCCGGGAAGGTCTGGCAGACCATTGCCGCCGAAAAGATCAATCTTATGATGTCCGTTCCCATGATGCTTGCCTTCATGCTCAGGGTACCCGATTTTAACCGGCTCGACCTGTCGTCGCTGCGCTTTCTCATCTGCGGCGGCTCGGCGGTGCCCGAATCGCTCATTCGCGCGTACCACGAGATCGGGATCAAAGTCCAGCAGGTGTACGGCATAACCGAATATTCCGGTGCAGTCACTTTCTGGACCCAGGACATGGGCATGGAAAAGTGCGGAAGCATGGGCAAGCCGGTCTTCCACGGAAGCGTCAGGATAGTGGACTGGAACACGGGTCGTGACCTGCTGCCGGGGGAAGTGGGGGAAATCGTCTGCGGCGGGCCGCAAGTTTTCAAGGGCTACTGGAACAACCCCGCCGCCACCGCCCAGGTCCTGGAAGACGGCTGGTATCGCTCCGGAGACCTGGGGAAGATGGACGAGGACGGGTTCGTCTACGTGGTGGACCGCCTGAAGGATATGATCATCAGCGGCGGGGAAAACATCTACCCGGCGGAACTGGAGGGGGTAATCGCCACGCACCCGGCGGTGGCCGAGGTGGCGGTGGTGGGCGTGCCGGACGCCAACTGGGGGGAAATCCCCCGGGCCTACGTGGTGAAAAAGCCTGGCGCCGACCTGGCGGAAGAGGAGGTTATCGCCCTCTGCCGGAGCAACCTGGCCGGATACAAGTGCGTCAAGGAAGTGCGCTTTGTGAACGCCCTGCCCAAGAACGCAGTGGGGAAGATACTGAAAAAGGAACTCAGGGAATAGCAGCCGGGATCATTTGCTGAAAAAGGTGCCGTCCCGGAAGACTGGGGGGTCCGGATGAAAAATGGCCCCTTTCTTTGCTGCCGGCCGATGCGGATGCTTGCCCGCCATCAGGTAGGTGGAGCGGGTTGCCGGGCCCCCTTTTTAAATATGTCGGCCAGCAGGACGGCGAGCCGGTGCACGTGCCTGCGCACCTCTTCGTCGCTGCGGCCGGGGTATTTCCGGAAGGTGATCACGGTGCCGTTTAAGGAGGCGAAAAAGGCGTGGGAAATCAGGCGCACGTTTTCCCGGACGCCAATTTTTCTGAAAATGTCGTCGAAAATGTTCAGCAGGTAGCGCTCCGCCTCGTTGAACCGCTGCAGGGATTCCTCACTGATGCTGCTGTCCATCATAAAGTGGGTCATCATCTGAAAAAAATTGTCATGTTCCAGCAGGTAACCCACGAAGACGGCGGCGATCTTCTCGAGGGAAAAGTCGCCATTTTCCCTGATCAGCCTTTCCAGGTTCCTGCTGATGTCCATTCCTTCACGGGAAAGAGCCGCCACAAATAGATCGTCGCGATCGGCGAAATAGCGATAAATGGATGCCGGGGATATGCCCGCCTCTGCGGCGATGGCACGCATACTCACGTTCTTGAAGGACTTTTTGGCGAAAAGATTGATCGCCGCGTCAATGATCAGGTTTTTCCTGGTTTCTCGCTCCCTTTCCTTGAGCTTGCCGAGTGTGGACTTGCTGGCCATTGGGAACAGCCCCCGCTTTCTTCCTCGCCGAACTGTCCTCTATTATACCACAGATTCCCGGGAAAAGTGTCCGCTGGCTTGAGCATGAAAAATTTTATCGAGATATTCTTCGCGGATTACCCCCTGATAACTGGTTCATTGAAAATTTACCTAAAATTAATTAAGCATTAATTCCTGGTTAATCAAGGATTGGTAAAATTTTTTCGGATAAGCCGGAATTTTTTCGATTTCAAAACTCCCGCCCTTTTTGCACACTGTAAGGAGGCCCTGGAAAATGCCGTTTGTCCGTTGGTTCCGGAAATTGGGCGGCCGCCGCAAACTTTTTCCCTCCGGTCTGGAAAGCTTTGTCCTGGAATCGCGCGTCCCGGCCCTGCTGCAGGAAGGGCAGTGGGTGGGCATGATCTACCTGGACATCGCCGATTTTCAGCTGACCGAACAGGTCTGCAGCCCCATTTCCTGCCTGCGGGTTTTGCAGTCGCTGGACAGCCTGGCCCGGAAAAAAAGCGCCCAGCTTTTAAAGCCGTACCTGCTTTTGGAAACGCGGCGCTGGGGGGATGACCTGCTCATCTACTTCTACTCCCCGGCGCTGCCGCCCCTGGCGCTGGTCGATCTGGCCGAACTGGCCAACCAGACCAAAGAGCAACTGGCCCGGGAATTAAATGAGCAGTGCGCGCACCTGCTCCCGGGCGCCGTTACCTTTCACGCCGGCTACAATATCCTGCGGCCTGATGATTCCGGAAACAACGAAAAAGTATCTCCGTTATCCTTGCCAGTTTTGTTGACATTCTTTATTCACCTCGGAGTGCGGGAATGTTTCCCTAACAAGGGCGCTGTCCTGTTACCGCCTTCCCTTCCGCAGGCGTTACCCTGCTTCATCGGTACTACGCAGGTAAATGTCCGCCAGAGTATCCGGGGACAGTTTTAATTTTCCGGAAAAACCGGGTAGGTTATAAGTCAGCGCCACGGCCCCCATCACCGTGGGAATGTGGAAAATCTCCCCCGGCGCTTTGGCCAGCTGCTCGTCCGACATCGGCGCATCCGACCCCCCGAAATCGATCACCTGTTCGGTAAATTGCTTAATTCCGGCGCCGCTGCCGATAGACTGGTAGTTGATCTGCACGTTTTTTCAATTTTGCCGTAAGCGTCGATCCAGCGCGAATAAAGAGGGTAAGGGAAAGACGCACCGGCACCGTTAAGTAAAACCTTTTTGCCGCCTTCCTGCCGTTGCCCCACTCTGGTTTCCTGCCCGCTGGTTTGCTGCCCGCCTTGCCCGCCGCCGCAGCCGGTCATCGCCGCCGCCAGGAAACAAAATACCGCCGCCGCCGCCAGCAACCTTTTCATTCCATAAAACCTCCCTTACCTAATTTAACTTTTTTGCCTTTCCGGGAAGTAACTGGAGAACCTCCATTCAATCACCAGGAACCCGGAGAACAGAGAATACAGGTGCGGGGAATCAGAAGCCGGCTTTCATGAAATGCTCTTGAAACTGTAACCTGTATTTTACTCAGGTTACCATATTTAACTAATTCTAACTATTAATCGATCACATCAATGGAAACGCTCGCCTAGAGTTTACTCAATAATTGTTAAGCAAGAATTAAAGCGAAGTAAAAATTTAGTTTAAAAACCGCAACTTTTTAGTCTGGTGAACCATATATAAAAAGAATTGGAATTATTATCGGGGCGGAGGAATTCATTGTCTCTTACACCTCCTTTCAAGGTCCCGAACATTTGTACCGTCACGAAAAAATTTTAAATTGCCTATTGACATAGAAGGTCTTCCGTTTTTTTGTAAAAAGAAAAAGCGGAAGGTCTTTTGGATCAACCTGCCGCAAGGGATTGCTCCCACTGCCAGGATGTGGTATAATGCTGCAGGCTCTCCAGGAATACCCGCGTCCCACCGCCCGTAATTACTTGAAATACACAAAGGAAGTGATTAAGTGCCTCAAGCAACAAGTCGAGTGAGCGAAATTATTAAGTTGTACCTGGCCGTTCTGGCCAAAAAAAGGGATTCCTGTTCAAACAGCATACCTCTTTGGCTCGCAAGCAAAAGGCAAAGCAGAAACATATAGCGATATTGATCTCATCGTCGTTTCTCCGGCCTTCCGCAATATGCCCTTGTGGAAGCGCTGGGAGATTCTTGGCGATGCCCTGGCCGAAGTAATGGAACCTATAGAAGCACGCGGTTACACGCCGGAGGAGATTGACCAGGCTCAACAACAAAAAACCAGTTTTCTTTATGAAATATTAACTGAATCGGAAACCGTCCGGTACACTCTCTAAAAACAACCGGGCATCAGCAACCCGGTTGTTCTTTTGCTAATGGAGTTGCTAACGAATTGCTAACGAACGATTCTGG
>JBFMBG010000027.1:0-19739 GCA_040755215.1 Bacillota bacterium
GCTCCTGGCAAATCGAACGGCGGGCCGGGAGTTTGCATCCCCTGCTGGTGCCGCTAAAAAGCGGCATGGGGGTCTAATCCCTGATTCCTACCCCTTCATCTGGGCGAGGTCCCCCGCCGGGTTGTCGATCAACCGCAGGTCGTAGGTCTCCTGGAGGACCTTGAGCACGTTCGGGGTGAGAAATGCCGGGGGTCTGGGCCCCAGGTAAATCCGCTTGATCCCCAGGTGCAGAAGCGTCAGCAGGATGGCCACCGCCTTTTGCTCGAACCAGGTCACGACCAGCGAAAGGGGCAGGTCATTTACGGAACACTTGAAGGCGTCCGCCAGTGCCGCGGCGATCTGGATGGCCGAGTAGGCGTTGTTGCACTGCCCGACGTCCAGCAGGCGCGGAATCCCGTCAATAGCGCCGAAATCGAGGTCGTTAAAGCGGTATTTCCCGCAGGCCAGGGTTAAGATTACGCTGTCCTTTGGGATCAGTTGCGCGATCTCGCGGTAATAAGGGGACGTTTTCCAGGGCGAATCGCAGCCGCCGACCAGGAAGAAGTGGCGAATCTTCCCCGCTTTCACGGCTTCAATGATCTTGTCGGCCAGGGCCAGCACGGCCTTGTGGTGGAAGCCGGTGGTCACGGTCCTTCCCGGCTGCTCCGGCAAGCGGGGCAGGGACAGCGCCTTGTCAATCACCGGTGTAAAGTCCCTGTTCTCGAGGTGGGTAACTCCCGGTACGCCGGCGATGCCGCAGGTGAACAGCCGGTCCTTATACGATTCCTTCGGAATCAATACGCAGTTGGTGGTGGCCAGGATGGCGCCCGGAAAAGCGTCGAAATCATCCTTTTGCTTGATCCAGGAACCCCCCCAGTTCCCCGCCAGGTGGGGGAATTTCTTCAGCTCCGGGTAAGCGTGGGCCGGGAGCATTTCCCCGTTGGTGTAGACGTTAATGCCTTTGCCCGCGGTCTGCTTGAGCAGCTCGTAGAGATCCAGCAGATCGTGCCCGGAGATCAGGATGCCCGGCCCTTCTTTCGTCCCTGTGGAAACCTCCGTGGGCTGCGGGTCGCCGAACTTTTCCGTGTGCGCCCGGTCTAAGAGAGCCATGGTTTTCAAATTCATTTCCCCGCACTTGAGGACCAGCTTGATCCACCGCTGCAAGTCGAAGTTCACGTTCGTCAGGGTGGAAAAAAGGCCTTCATCCATAAAGGCATCCACTTCGGGATCAACGTAGCCTAATTCCCTGGCGTGGTAGGCGTAAGCGGAGATTCCCTTCAAACCGAAAATCAAAGTGTCCTGCAGGCTCGCAATGTCTTCGTCTTTGCCGCAGACTCCTCTTTTGGTGCACCCCGTGGGCGGGGTTTGCGAACACTGGTAACAGAACATAAAGATCATACTCCTTTCAGTTAATGATTTGATTGTGATCTTTGCAATCAGCCTTACTTAACTTTTCCTTTTGCCCGCAGGCATCTTTACAATGAAACTTTCTTCCGGCTCTACCGGTTGTCCCGTTTCGCCCCGGCCGGGTTCGGCGTTTTCACCACCAGCACCTCAAACGGGGCGTCTTCCGCCGCCTGCAGCGCATGGGGCACGTTTTGCGGGCTGAAGATAAGGTCCTGCGCCTCCACCGCCGCCTTTTCCGCGCCGATTTCCACCGTCCCCCGGCCGTTCACCACGTAGAAAAAGACGTCCACCGGCGTAACGTGCGTATCCACGCGCTCCTTCGGCTGTAAAAGCAGGTTCATCACCTGCACCGCTGCTTTGTCCAGCAGCTTTCTAGCGCGGATTCCCCGGGGGTTTAAAAAGACGGCTGCCTCGTTCATCCGGATTACTTCCACGGCTTTTCCCTCCCTTCTAAACCATCTTCAACAACTTACAGCCAGTAAGTGGGGTAGCAGCGGCTGCGCCCAAAATTATTTACAAACAACGCAATGAGGACTAACATGACCGCTCCCACCAGGACCGGGGTAAGAATAAAAAGATATCCCTGTTCATTCCACACGGCTACAAAAGCTGTTGCGCCGCCCGGGGGATGCACCGTCCGGGTGAACAGCATGAATAAGATCGCCAGGCTTACCGCCAGGGTGATGGACAACCAGCCCGTCCCCATTAACTGATAAACCAGCACGCCCGTCGCGGCCGAAACCAGGTGGCCCCCGATGACGTTCCGGGGCTGGGCGAAGGGGCTGTTCACCGCGCCGTAAATAAGCACCGCCGTGGCCCCGAAAGAGGGCACCAGCAAAGGAAGGCTGTACCGGAAGGCAAGGAAAGTGACGCAGCCGATGCCCAGAAAACTGCCCACAGCGGACCACAGCATTTCGGCCGGAGCCGGTCTGGCCGGGCAGCTCCCGGCGGGTTGAAGTTTGCTCCAGAAGCCCAACCTTCGTTTTGGAAACCCTTCTTGAGCCTCCATCAGGATTCCCTCTCCTTCGTCAAAATCAAAAGCGTCGGTCGCCAGCGGGGTCAAACCCCTGCCAAAGGATATAACTCCTGGTCTTCGGCCTGAATTCTTTTTTTCAGGGCGGCCGCAATCTTGTTCAGCTCGGCAGCAAACTGGGCGGGATTTTCCTTTAGCCCGTCGAGCGAAGAGTACCTGGTCTTAAACTTACCGAATGCTTCGGCCAAACCGCCCATCTCCTGGACGAACTTTTGCGCCGTCTCTCTTATTCCGGGGTCTTTATGCCGCAAAAGAGCCGGGTATAACACCTGATCCTCCTGGGCCAGGTGGACTTTTACCTTACCGGAAAGTTCGCCCAATTTCATTAAAACTTCAAACGGTTTGCTCCCTCTGCGCACCAATTCTTCCAGCCCGGCAAGCAGCGTCAATATTTCCCGGTGCTGCTTTTGCAGAATCACAATCAAATGCGCTCCCCCCTTGAAGAAATTTTCGCCGCTCAAAACATTTTCAGCAGCAAGATCCGTGCCAGCAGAAAAGATGACCGCCAACCTCCGGCGGGCTCAGGTCAGCGCAGGCAAGAACGGGTTCCGAGATAAACCCTCACCTAACAGGTGGATCAAAATTATTCTGAGACAAGAGCGCCGTCAACCCCGCTTCCGGTCTCGATCCGGCCGGTTCTATGCATTAACGAAACGTCTCGTTATCAGGTTTGCCGGGGATTATGAAACATCATGCAAAACTAAAAACCAAACCGGACTGCAGGATTTACTGAAAAAAAGGCGAAATGTGTTTTTAACGGCATGCAAATTTTCGTTTTGGGAAACACTGATCAATAATTTTTTACCAGGGAGGAAAGAAAATGGAGAAAAGCTGGGATCAGGTTCTGGACCACGAGCACAGGCTGATCGAAAAGATGCTGGAGATCCTGCAAAAGGAAGCGGAAAAATTGAAAAACAAACAAGGAAACCCCGAAACAGTCACCCGGGCCCTTGACTTTTTCACTGAGTTTGCCGACGGATGCCACCACCAGAAGGAAGAGAAGGCGCTTTTCCCCCTGCTGCAGGAGCGGGGAATCCCGAAAGAAGGCGGCCCCATCGGCGTCATGCTCGCCGAGCACGAAGAAGGCAGAAAGCTGGTGGCCCGGATGAAGGAGGCGGCGGATCAGAAAGACTGGCCGCAGCTTGCAGAAGCGGCCGCCGGCTACAGCGAACTGCTCAAGGGACACATCTGGAAAGAAGACGACGTGCTTTACCCGGCCGGGAAAAAGGTCCTCTCCGCCGGGGACGCCGGTAGTTTGGTAGAACGCTTTGAAGAAATAGAAAAAGAACTGGGCCCCGGCGTTCACGAAAAATACGCCCGGCTGGTCCACGAACTGGAAAGGAAGAGCGGGGCCATCGAACCCCTGATTAAAAACGTGCCGCTGGAGCTGCTGGACGCCATGCTGGACACGCTCCCTTTCGAAATCACCCTCGTGGACAGCGAGGATACGGTAATTTACTTCAACAAAGAAAATAAAGAGAAGCTTTTTTCCCGCACCCGGGCCGCCATCGGCCGCAAAGTGCAGCAGTGCCACCCGCAAAAAAGTGCCCATTTAGTCCAGCAGATCCTCGACGATTTTAAAAGCGGCAAAAAAGATTTCTTCGAGTTCTGGATCAACCTGGGGCCGCGGAAAGCCTACATCCGGTACTTCGCCGTCCGGGACGAAGCCGGGCGTTATTTGGGCTGCGTGGGCGTGGACCAGGACATCACAGAGATTCAGAAATTAGAGGGCGAAAAACGGTTTTAACTTAGTTCCTCCGGCACCGGTGGCGCGATGCTGCTGAAAAAGCGATTAGCTACGGCTTCTTTGCCCGTCCAGGCCACTTATAACAGACGGCACCCCACTACGGGTTCGGGGGCGATATGCCGGGGGCGGGAAGGATCGGCCTCGAGCTTCCGGCGCAACTGACCCATATAAACCCGCCGGTAGTGGGTATCGTTTTCGCTGCCAGACCTCCAGACGACCCGCAACAACTGCAGGTAGGTGAGCGCCTTGCTGGCGTGAATGACCGAGCCCGGATGGGCACCTTCGAAATTGCTTTTGTTGCCAGGAGGGCGGCCTGTTGTGGAAAGGGTGGTGGACGCCACGCTCGCCTCCGAAGCGGGCTAAGTTACTGCAGCACTGGGACATCGGTCCGGAAAAATAGTGCAAGCAAGGTTTTCTTGAGAGATAGCCGCCTCTAATTATTCCTGAACCGTCGTTTTGCGGGCGAGCTTAATCCGAAAGGCGTACATGTCCGACCTGAAAACGCCCTTTAAAAATTCTAGAGGATTCCCCTCGGGATCGTAAATTACCCTTTCCATGGTCAGAATGCACGATTTTTCCGGGATTTCCAGGTACGCGGCTTCTTCTTTGGTCGGCAGCGCGCAGCTGATAATTTGTTCTGCCTCCCAAAGTTTTAAGCCCAGGGAAACTTCAAGAATATCGTAGAGGACCGCCGTGTTCAGGTCGAATTCAGCCAGCATCAGCCCGATTTCAAGCGGATAGTATTGTTTTTCAATGGCTATCGGGATGTCGTCTGCGAACCTTAATCTTTCAATGGCGTAAAACTCGCTTACCCCCAGGATATTGGCAATTTCCCCAGGTTCTTTGCCCCTTTCCTGAGACAGCAGACGGGTGCTCGGTTTCATCCCCATATTTTCGATTACTTCATTATATGTGCTGATGTAGCCAAGCCACTCTTCGACGGGGCGGTGGGAGACAAAAGTACCCCTCCCGTGCCTTTTCTCTAAAAATCCTTCGTGGACGAGGGAGGAAATTGCCTGGCGGACGGTTGATCTGCTTACGGAGTACTTGTCCATGAGTTCCCTTTCGCTGGGAATTTTTTCTTTAAAATCGCCCTGAAGAATTTCGTTTTTCAAAATTTCTTTAAGCTGTACGTGCAGGGGTATCGGGTTTTTTGGGTCGAGTCCCATTTTCATGCACCTCGTTAGACATTATGACATAAGTACCACTATATTAATCAAGATTTCCTTCTTGTGTCAAGGCCAAAGGCAGGGACCGAAAGCCAAAGGCAGAACTTTGGCGCTTCCCGGCAACCCCGGCGCGATTTCTTAAATATTTTTGAAGGATTAAAAAAAAGAATTGACACTCTTTAAACATGTTATATAATACAATTAATTGAAAAGTGGTACGAACGTAATGACGTACTGCTAATCCAGTTTTTTCAAGAAAAAGAGGGTGTATGACCATAAGGTGTCTGATTCTGTCGTTAAGCCCGGCTCGAGTAGCAGCTGTAAAGATTTTTAGTAAAATCTGGCCGGGAATTTATTTTTGCAGTCGTGCTGCCCCTTTGAGGTTGGCAGAAGTTCATTGTGGTTCTCTTTTGCCGGGATGGGTAAAGGTAAAAAACAGAATTGCAGGCATCTGCGGCAGCGATTTGCACATGGTTTTTATCGATGCCGACCCGGCCGTTCACCCTGCTTTGCTCTCCGGCGGCGGGACAATTTTTTTGGGCCATGAGGTGGTCGGTCGGGTCGTGGAAACGGGGTCTGATTGCCGTTTTAAGCCGGGGGATAGAGTTGTTATGAGAGCAAGGCAAGGGAAAGTATCCTGCCTTTTTTCCCGAAAAGCACTTTGTTCCCGTTGTCTGGCGCTGGACTACAATCATTGCGAACGAGAAGACATGGACGCCATTGTAGGGGGTGGTTTGGGAGAAGGGTTTGTTGCTCCGGAGGGAGCGCTATTTGCAGTTCCGGAAAGCCTGCCCGACGACCAGGCGGTGCTGATTGAGCCGGCGGCCGTTTCCGTGCGCGGCGTTTTGCGTTGCCCGCCGGAAAAAGGGGAGAAGGTTTTTGTTTACGGAGCAGGCACCATAGGTTTTCTGGTCTTGCAGGCTATCCGCACGGTTCAGCCGGAGTGCAAGGTTGTTTTGCTAGCCCAGTACGCTTACCAGAAAAAGATGGCCCTTGATTTGGGAGCGAACGAGGTCTGGATGGCACAGGAAGACTTTTTCTCCCAGGCGGCAGGTGAAACAGGGGCAAGGCTGGTCTCTTTTTCCCCGAAAAGACGCACCCTGGTTGGCGGTTTCGACAAAGTATATGACTGCGTAGGAACGAAAAGGACTTTGCAGGATAGCCTGCGCCTTGTCCGCTCGGGAGGTTTTGTCGTGCTTGTGGGGGCGGAATTAAAAAAAATGGATATCGATCTGACGCCGGTCTGGTACAACGAAGTGACTCTGGTCGGCTCGGGCTCTCATGGATACAGCCTTTGGAAAGGAGAAAAGGTTGAAGATTACCGGCTGGCTGCACACTGGCTGGAAGAAGGCAGGCTTTCCGGGAAAGGATTCATTACCCACCGGTATGGTTTAGAAGATTACAAAAAGGCTTTTCTGGCGGCGGTGAGAAAAAAGGAGAGCAATTCGGTTAAAGTCGTTTTTGAAATGCCGCAAAATTAAGCTCGAAAAACAAAAAACAAGAGGGAGTCTGGTACTTTATGGCCCGAACAATGAAGCTTCCGCCCAGAGGGATGCCCAAAGAAGAGGTACTCAAAAAAATGAGCGCGATGCGCGCGCACGACGCCAACTGGAAAGACGGCCGCACCTTTAGCCTCGTCTACTACGCGGGTGAAGCAGCCGCCAGTTTGCTCAAGGAAGCCTACGCAATGTTTTTTGCCGAAAACGGTTTGAGTCCCCTGGCCTTTCCCAGCCTGCGCAGATTTGAAAACGAGGTTGTGGCCATGACCGCCAGTCTTTTGGGCGGAGGCTCAGAGGTTGTCGGCAGCATGACCTCCGGCGGCACCGAAAGCATCCTTTTAGCCGTCAAAACCGCTCGGGACAAAGCTCGCAAAGAACATCCCCAGGTGACCAACCCGGAAATGATCCTCCCTGTAACGGCCCACCCGGCCTTTGAGAAGGCGGCCCGTTATTTTGACGTAAAGCCCGTGCGCATTCCCGTGGATAAAGATTTCCGCACCGACGTGGAGGCCGCCCGCGCGGCAATAACAGACAAAACCATTCTTCTGGTAGGCTCTGCGCCCGCCTACCCGCATGGCGTGATCGACCCGATCAGGGAACTTGCCGCCATCGCCAAGGAGAAGAACATCTGTTTTCACGTCGACGCCTGCCTGGGGGGTTTTCTGCTGCCCTTTATTCGCAAACTCGGTTATCCTGTTCCCGACTTTGATTTCAGCGTTCCGGGGGTTACCTCCATTTCCGCCGACGTGCACAAGTACGGTTACGCAGCAAAAGGTGCTTCCGTAATTCTCTACCGTGACAAACACATCCGCAAATACCAGTTTACCGTGGTGACCGACTGGCAAGGAGGGGTTTACGCTTCTCCGACCATCCCCGGGACCCGGCCGGGTGGGGCGATCGCGGCCGCCTGGGCGATTTTGAATTATTTTGGGGAAGAGGGGTACCTGTGCCTGGCCGAAAAGGTGATGAAGACAACCAGGGCCCTGATCGACGGCATCAATTCCATTCCCGGGCTGTACGTCCTGGGACGGCCCCACATGAGCGTTTTTGCCTTTACTTCCGACACGGTCAACGTGTATGCCCTGGGAAGCGCCATGCAAGCCCGCGGCTGGCACCTGGACGCTCTTCAGCTGCCGCCCTGCCTGCACATTATGGTGACGGCAGCGCACGAAAACATCGTGGACACATTTCTGGCCGACTTAAGGGAAGCCGTTCGTGAAACCCGGGAAAGCAAAACGGAAATTCCGGCGGGAGCGGCGGCCTTATACGGCATGCTGGGCACCATTGAAAACCGGCAAATGGCGGACGAGCTGGTTTTGGAACTGCTGGATAACGTCTACACCCTGGAATAATAGCGTGAAACAATGATCGGCAGGTCGTCTGTGCGAACCGGAATTAACCAGCGCGGCGAGGAAGCCGTAAAGGTCTGCTTTTTAAATTCTGATAAAGGAGGACTATTATGGCGGGAGAAAAATGTCAGGGAGGAGCTTTAGCCGCCGAAGTGCTCCGGCGGGAAGGGGTAAAGTACGTTTTCGGGGTGGCCGGGGGGCACATTTACCCCTTTATCGAGGCTTGTGCGGAAAGGGGCGTCCGCTACATCGGCACCCGCCACGAGATGAACGCGTCGTTTATGGCCGAAGGGTGGGCGCTGGCCACGGGAAGTGTCGGTGTCTGCACAGGCACTGCCGGCCCCGGCTTCACCAACCTCTTAACGGGCCTGGCCAACGCCGACCGGGGCGGCTTCCCCGTTTTCTGCCTGGCCGGCAAGGCGCGGATCACGGAAAACGACCGCAACGAGCTTCAGGACTTCAACCAGATGGACATGATCAGGCACATGACCAGGCACGCCCGCTCGGTGGCGGAAGCGCACCGGATTCCGGAATACGTGGGGCGCGCCTTGGCGCACTGCGTAACGGGCAGGCCCGGGCCGGTATACCTGGAAATCCCCCGGGACGTGATGGAAGCGGAGGTGGACCTGGAAAAAGCGGAGTTCCAGAAAGCGTACCGCACCTTCAGCAGACCGGCGGGCGACAATCGGGACGTGGCAGCCGCCGCAAAAGCAATTGCGGAAGCGAAAAGGCCGGTAGTTATCGCCGGGGGAGGCGTCTGGTGGGCCCAGGCCCAACAAGAGCTGAAAGAGTTTGTGGAAAAATCCGGCATCCCTTTGTTCACGCGCAACGCAGCCCGGGGCGCGGTTAGCGACGACCATCCCCTTTTCCTGGGGGTCGCCGCAACGAAACACCCCCTTTTCCGAACCGCCCTCGCCGAGACGGACCTGGCCCTGATCGTCGGCACCAGAACCGGGTATACCATGAGCAGGGATTTCTTCCCGCCGTCGCTGAAAATAGTCCGGATCGACATCGATCCGGCGGAGCTGGCCAACCAGCTGGATGTCGAGGTCGGCGTTGTCGGCGACGCGCGCCTCGTCCTGACCCAGCTGACCGAAGCAATTCCCCCGGCCGGTTACCCCGAATGGGTGAAGCACTTAACGGAAATGAAGGAGAACATTGCCGCCATGGTGGCAGCCTTCGGTGCGTCCGGACAAACGCCCATTCACCCTTTGCGCCTGGTTTTGGAGGTTAGAAAACGGGTAAACGAAGATACGGTCGTCGTCGTCGACGGTGGCGACGCGGCCATCTGGGGAAACCTGGCGTTGCCGGCAAAAGGCCCCGGTCAATTTTTGAGTATCGCCGGCACGAGCTTTGGGCCCCTGGGGGTGGGCATCCCCTACGCCATGGCCGCAAAACTTGCCCGGCCTGAAAAGAGGGTCATTCTCTTGACCGGCGACGGGGCCTTTGGTTACGGTGCCATGGAATACGATACGGCCTCCCGCTACGGGATACCTTTTACGGCGGTAATCCTCAACGACCGGTGCTGGGGAATGATTAAAAGGAGCGAAGCCTCTAAATCCTCTCCGGAGAAGGATTTTGTCGGTCTGGAGCTGGGCGAGGCGCGCTACGACCGGATTGTCGAAGCCATGGGCGGACACGGCGAGTACGTGACCCGCCCCGAGGAAATCGGGCCCGCTTTGGAGCGCGCCCTGGCCTCGGGAAAGCCGGCCTGTGTGAATGTTCTCACCGATCCCGGCATCGGGCCGGGTGTTTAAAACTTTAAGGGGGAGATTTTTATGGGCCCGCAGGCGACCAGCGTTAAGTTTCAACTGACCGGAAGACAGAAATTGATGTTTCCGGTGATCATGACCGGCTCTTTTTTCGAGGGATTCGATTTCATGATCATCAACCTGGCGCTTCCCTTTATCTCCCGCGACCTGGGCATTGACACCCAGGCTACGGGTTTTGCCGTCTCCGTAGTGGCCATCGGGGCTTTGCTGGCCTTTTTCGTCGTCAGACTGGGGGATAGAGTTGGCCGCAAACCGGTTTTTTTGTGGTCGGTGGTGCTTTACTCCGCCTTGAGCCTGTTAACTGCTTTTTCGCCCAATATTCAGGTGTTTGTGGCCTGCCAGTTTCTGGCCAGAATCTTTTTGGTGGCCGTGTGGGCAACGGGGTACATCGTGGTTTCCGAAGAATTCTCTGTGGAGATGCGGGGCCGGGCGCTCGGCCTGTTCCAGAGCGTGGCGGCTGTCGGCGCCATTTTTCCCTCGCTTTTTATGCCCGTAGTGGCCGCCGCCGGCCTGGGCTGGCGGGCCCTTTACGTTATCGGCGCTCTTCCTCTGCTGGTGATTATTATCTTGGGAAAAAATTTCCAGGAAACAGAGAGGTTTCAAAAAACGAAAGCGGAAAAAGAGGCCGGGCCCGGCTTTTTTACCGTCTTTCAACCTCCCTACCGGAAATACATGATTGTCATCGCCGCCCTCTGGTTTTTTATTTACCTTTGCTACGCTTCTTCGATGAACTTTTTTTCGTACCGGGTGGTTAACGATCTGGGCTGGACCGAAGCCCGGGTTGGGCTGACCACCGCGGTGGCGTACCTGATCGGGCTGTCCGGTTACTTCATCGCCGGAAAACTTCTCGACTCCATCGGCCGCAAAAAGACGGCGGTGATTTTTTTCTTAGGCGGGTCGGCAGCCACCATCGGGGCCTTCCAGGCCGCCGCTTACGAGGTGGTTTTTGCCTTTCAGATCCTGGCCTGTCTTACGGTGGGCGTATTTACCGTGATCTGCGCTTCCTTTACCAACGAACTTTTTCCGACGGCCATCAGGGCCAACGCAACGGCCTGGGGCAACAACATCGTGGGCCGCCTGGGAACAATCCTGGCCCCCGCGGCGGTCGGCTCGCTGGCCGGCCCGCTGGGCGGGGTGGGAAATTCTGTCTCGCTGATGGCTTTGGGACCGGTTGTGGGCGTACTGCTCGTGGTCCTGTTCCTGCCCGAAACCCGCTACCGAGAGATGCAGGATTTTTTGGAGTTAGAAAATGAAAAAGCCGGCGCAGAGGGTTAAATCTAATTAAGAAACGGGGGGAATAATCATGAAAACCGGGAAAGTGAAAGTCGCCGTTGTAGGCTCCGGCGTAATGGGCCCGGGAATTGCCCAGACGTGGCTGCTGAACGGACACGAGGTGGCCCTTGCCGACTTGCGCAAAGAAGCCCTGGAAGAAGGCGTGACCAAAATCAAAAAGAGCATTTCTTTGCTGCAGGAAAAAAATCTCGTTGAAAAAGAAACACTTGCCTGCATGTCTTCTCTGCAGACTACCACCTCTTTAGCCGAGGCCGTAAAAGACGCCGGCCTGGTTATCGAATGCGTGGCGGAAGACATAGGCGTTAAGTCGTCCGTATATGCGGAACTGGATAAAGTCTGCCCTCCGGAAACGGTAATTGTGAGCAATACTTCGGCCCTGCCGCTTCCCGACCTGCTTCCTCATTTTCGCCCGGAAAAGTTTTTTATCTGCCACTACTTTAACCCTCCGGAAATAGTTCCTCTTGTGGAACTCGTTATGGGTCCGCGTACCGACGAGAGGGCTGTGGCGTGGCTGAAAGAGAGGCTGGTGGAAGGCGGTAAAAAGCCGATTGTTTTAAGGGGGTTTAAGCCGGGGTTTCTGGTGAACAGGCTGCAGACGGCCATGATGAGGGAGGCCCTTCACCTTGTAAAAAGCGGCATCGTCCGGCCCGAGGACGTCGATACGGCCGTCACCGACTGCATAGGTTTCAAATCCGCCTGGCAGGGCCTGTTTGAAACTATGGACTACATCGGGCTGGACACCGTTGCCCTCGCCTGCAGCGTGATTTTCCCGGATCTCGGTAACGAAACCGGCGTGCCCGAAATCATAACCCAAAAGGTCCGCGAAGGAAACCTGGGGGTGAAAAGCGGAAAAGGATTTTTTAACTATGCTGACGAGAAGAGGGCAGAAATTCTGGAAAAAAGATACATTTTCCTTTTGGAGCAACTCAGCCTTTGGAAAAGGAGTTCGTTCTGAGAACAAATTATAAATGTGGGCGTGCCAGCTGTCATTAAATGCACGTCAAGTACGGAGTTGTGCATTACAGCGTGGCCAACATTCCGGGGGCGGTGGCCAGAACCGCCACCCTGGCGCTTACCAACGCAACCCTTCCGTACGTTCTCAAGCTGGCCGACAAAGGATTCGCGGGCGCCGTCGCGGAAGTCCGGGCGCTGGCCAGGGGAGTGAACGTCATCGACGGCAGGGTCACGTGCGCGGGCGTCGCGCAGGCGCTCGGCTGCAAGTGCGTCCCGCTTGCCGGGGTATTAAACTGAACCTTAAGAAGGATCGATAACTAATAAGTAAGACAGGGAGTGAAAAGTGTGCCCGAAGATGAACTGGAACTGAACGTGGAACAACTGCTCCAGTGGGACAGAGAGCACCTCTGGCACCACATCGTTCCCCATAAAATCTTCGAAACCCAGGAGCCGCTGGTTTTGGTCGAAGGCAGGGGGTGCATGGTCAGGGACGTAAGGGGCAAAGAGTACTTAGACGGCCTTTCCGGCGGCGTCTGGTGCGTAAATACCGGCTACGGACAGGAAGCAATAGCTGAAGCGGTGTATCAACAGTTAAAGCGCCTCCCTTATTACGCCATGACCGGCGGAAACGTCCCGGCCGTTCTTTTGGCCAAAAAGCTTGCCGAACTGCTGCCGGATCTGACCAGGGTCTTTATTTCCAACAGCGGCACCGAGGCAAACGAAGCCGCGTTTAAAATCTGCCGGCAGTATTTCCGTTTAAAATATCCCCACAAAGATAAGTTTAAAATAATTTACCGGTACCGCGACTACCACGGTACGACCATCGCCGCCCTTTCCGCAACCGGCCAGGCGGAGCGGAAGATGGGGTACGAGCCCATGCTTCCCGGTTTTATCGCCATTCCCCCCGCTTACTGCTACCGCTGCTTTTTCGGAAAAACCTACCCCAACTGCGAGATCGATTGCGCGCGGGCGCTCGAAAAGGTGGTGCAATTTGAAGGAGAAGATTCCGTCGCGGCGATTATTGTCGAGCCCGTTACGGCCGGGGGCGGCATTCTGATTCCCTGCGAAGAATACTTTGGAGTGATCCAGGAAATCTGCCGGAAGTACGAAGTGCTGCTGATCGTGGACGAAGTGGTCAACGGCTTTGGAAGAACGGGCAAGATGTTCGGCCATGAGCACTGGGGCGTGGACCCCGACCTGGTGACCATGGCAAAGGGGATCGCCAGCGCGTACATGCCTGTATCGGCTACTTCCGTAAGAAACGAGATATTTAAAGAATTCTTAAGGGATCCGGGGGATAAGCTCGGCTATTTCCGGCATATAAGCACCTACGGAGGGAACGCGGCAATCTGCGCTGCCGCCCTGGAAAACATCCGCATCATCGAAGAGCAGGGGTTGTGCGCCAACAGCGAAAAAATGGGCGGCTACCTTTTGAACTTGCTCAAAGAGCTGGAAGACCTCCCGCTGGTGGGCGAAGTGCGGGGCAAGGGCCTTCTTGCCGGCGTCGAGCTCGTTGCAGACAAAAAGACGAAGGTTCCGGCTGACGAGCAAGTGGTGGGCAGGGTGGTGGCGAAGGCGGCAGAGCAGGGGGTGCTTATCGGAAAAATGAACAGGGCCGTTCCCGGCTACAACAACGTCCTTACCATTGCCCCGCCGCTGATCATCGAAAAGGAGCAGGTCGACCGAATTGTCCTGGCCATCAAGAACGCTCTGGAAGAAGTTGCCGGCAAGTAAAAACTTTTCGAATAAGAGGTAATTTAACCTGGCAACTGGATTGTGAATTTAGAGGCTGCGGGAATATACCGATCCGGCTTTCCTTGAGCCCCGGCACAGGATAACACCGTAAAGGGGAGAGAGATTGAAATTTCTACGTGCTATTCTGCGGTGCGGGTGCTGGTGATCCCTACCGACGAAGAGAAAATGATCGCTGAGGAAACTAAAATGCTTGTGAAAAAATGGTGCACAGGGGCTTAAAAGAGGCAAAGATTAATTTTTGAAGTAGCTTTTTGCACCGGCTTTTTTAAAAATGTTTAAGAGGGGGATGATTTTTAATGCCTAAAGTTAAAATGACGCCCAGCGAAGCCATTGTGGAAACTCTTTTGGCCGAAGGGGTGGATCACGTTTCCGGGATTGTGGGTTCAGCTTTTATGGACATGCTGGACCTCTTCCCCACGGCGGGAATCAAGTTCATCCCGGTGCGCCACGAGCAGTCCGCCGCCCACATGGAGGACGCCTACGCCCGCGTGACGGGTAAGTGCGGCGTCTGCACCGGGCAAAACGGCCCCGGGATCACCAACATGGTAACGTCGGTGGCGGCGGCGAACATGGCGCACACCCCTCTCGTGGTCATTTCCCCGTCCGCCGGCACGCCCACCGTCGGCTGGGACGGGTTCCAGGAGTGCGACCAGGTTTCCGTTTTTAAAGCGATTACCAAGGCCACCGTGCGGGTGCCGCACCCCAACAGGGCGGCCGACTGCCTGCGGACGGCCTTCCGGATCGCCTACGCCGAGCGCGGCGCCGTGCTCTACGACATCCCGCGCGACTACTTTTACGGCGAGTGCGTGGACAGGATCCTTCAGCCGCACCAGTACCGGGTGGACAAACGGGGCTGCGGCGCGCTGGAGTCCCTGGACAGGGCCGCCGAACTGCTGGTTTCTGCGGTGCGCCCGGTGATCATCGCCGGCCGGGGCGTGGTGGATGCCGGCGCCAAGCCCATCGTTGCCCAGATTGCCGAGCTACTGACTGCGCCAGTGGCCGTTTCCTACCTGCACAACGACGCCTTCAACGCCGAACACCACCTCTGGGTGGGGCCCATCGGTTACATGGGTTCCAAGGCGGCCATGTACAGCCTGGCGGAGGCGGACGTGATCCTGGCCGTCGGCACCAGGCTGTCCGTGTTCGGCACCCTGCCGCAGTACGACATCAACTACTTCCCGGAAGAGGCCAGGATCATCCAGATCGACATCAACCCCCGGCACATCGCCCGCACCCACCCCATCGAAGTGGGGATCATCGGCGACGCCAAAGAGGCCGGCCTGGAAATATTAAAGCGCCTGCAGGCAAAGATTGCGGAGCCGAAAGTAAGCGAGGAAAGGCTGGCCAAAATAAAGGAACGCCAGAAGGCCTGGGAAGAGGAGATCGTCAGCCTGGCCATGGTGGAAGGGAACCCGATCAACCCGCGCCGGGCGCTTTTGGAACTCTGCAAAGCGCTGCCCAAAAACGCCATCGTAACCACCGACATCGGCAACGTTTCCTCAACCGCCAACAGCTATTTGAAGTTTACCGGCGAAGGGATGCACATTGCCGCGCTCACCTTCGGAAACACCGGCTTTGCCTACCCGGCCGCCCTGGGCGCGCAGCTGGGCCGCCCGGAAGCTCCGGTGGTGGCTATCATAGGCGACGGCGCCTGGGGGATGAGCCTGCACGAGGTGAGCACGGCTGTGGAGCACAACCTGCCCGTGATCGCCTGCGTCTTCCGGAACATGTCCTGGGCCGCGGAGAAAAAGAACCAGGTGGACTTCTACAACAGCCGTTTTTACGGCGTCGATATCCCCAACCCGGAGAGCTTCGTACCGGTGGCCCAGGCGATGGGTGCCCACGCCGTGCGGATCGAGCGGGCGGGCGACATCCGGGAAGTCTTCGAGGAGGCCTTAAAACTGCGCAAACCGACCGTCCTGGAGTTCGTGGTCGACGGCACGCAGCTGGCCCCGCCCTTTAGAAAAGACGCCCTGGCCCTGCCGATGCGGTACCTGCCGAAGTACGCCCACCTGGACCACCGGAACTGGTAATATGGAAAACTGGTATATGGAATTTTGCTTTGTTTAAATTTTAAGCGCGCGGGAGAACGTCTTAATCTTACCGCGCGCTTTTTAAAACAAGGCTCGCTTTTTCCTCCTTGTCCGGCACCGCCGCGTCCAGGGTTTTTCCACCGGCAAATCCGTTCTAACCCCGAATATTTGAGGCCATAATTTTCTACAATTGTTTTTGACCTCCCGGCTGACTTTCTCTCCCTGTCTCAGTCCGTCGCAGCTTTCCTTGCCGGCTTTTTTATCTTCGCGTTTGCTTAACTTTCTTTTTCAAACTCTTCTTTGCCGGCTCCGCAGATGGGACACACCCAGTCGTCAGGCAGCTTTTCAAAGGGCGTGTCCGGCGGGATGTCGTTCTCCGGATCGCCCAACAAGGGGTCGTAAACGTAACCGCAAATAGTGCAAACGTATTTGTCCATGGCCGCCATCCTTTCTTTTTCTTTTGATTTCGGGGCGAAAGCGGGAGCCGCCGGGGGAACGCTTCCCCGCTTCACCTGCTGGTAATAGGCGTAGGTCATCGGCGCGCCCTCCCGGAGGACGGCGGCGTCCGTTAACTCCCCAATGAAAATGGTGTGCGTCCCGGCGTCCACTTCCTGAATCACCCGTGCCTCCAGGCAAGCCAGAGTGTAGTCGGTGGTGTAGGGCAGGCCGCCCGGGGTAAGCCGGTAGTTGACGCCGGTGAACTTGTCCGTCTCCCGGCCGCTTTTGAACCCGAACTGCCCGATCAGGGCCAGGGGAGCTTCCTGGGCCAGCACGGAAACGGCAAAAACCTTGCTTTCCCGGATGAATTCGTTGGTCAGGTTCCTTTTGTTGATGCTGACCGCGATGGTGGGCGGTTCATTGGAAATCTGAAAAACGGTGTTGGCGATCTGGCCGTTGATGCGTTCGCCTTTCTTTGATGTAACGATGTAAAGACCGTAACTGATCTTCCACAGGGCTTTGGTGTCCAAGGGACGGGCCACCGCCTTTCAAAAAAGATTAGAAACATTGCCTTTCTTGAGCCAGGATGCTTTATATTCCCATCCAAGGGGGCCGGAAAAAAATTTTTTAAGCCTTCCAGAGTCCGTGCAGGTTGCAGTACTCCCGGGCACCGATCTGTTCGGAGCCGCACAAGAACTTTGCTTCCGGCGGGTCGCCGGGCTGCAAATATTTCCGCTGCACTCTGCCGTCGGCAATCAATTCGATCCACTCGATGTAGTGCGTATCGATCATCGGATGCGGAACGCTCCCCACCCGGATCGTGACCAGGTTACCGTCCCGCTCAATCACCGGCACGTGTTTTTCTTTGGCCGCGTCCACCGTATTTTCCACCAGTTGTACCATCGGCTTGCCGCAGCAGACCAATTCTCCCCTGCCGGTATGGACGACCTCCACCATGTTCCCGCAGATGTTGCACTTGTATATCTGGTTGAGTCCGGTCACCGGTTAAGCCCTCCTTTGAAAATATATATTATCTTCGACGTCTGACATCTGACGACTGACGACTGATCAGAGAAGGCACAAAGTTTCCAGGCACAAAGGCACATAGGGAGAGAGCGCCACTGGAACGGAGGTATTGACATAACCTCAAGTTGAGTTAGAACCGCAGAGCACAAAGAATCTATATACTTCTCTTTGTGCCTCTGTGCCTTTGTGCCTTCGTCCCTTAACATTCATCAAATCCTCGAAAATAAACGCCGGTACACAGGGAGTCAGCGGTCCGCGATCACCTCCCCCAATTTACGGCCCGCAGCGCGGGCAGCGGCCAATTCGGCGCCATCAGGGGTATACTGAATATTTACGAGGTCCAGAGGTACTTCCCAGCCCATTGCCGCCATGGCCGCGTGGACTTCCTTTGCTCCCTGGCCGCCCCAGCCGTAGGAGCCGAAAGCGAACCCCAGGCGCTTTTTCGGCCGCAGCCCCTTCAGGTACGTGAGGAAAGCGCCCACCGTGGGCAGCATCCCGTTGTTCAGCGTGGGGGTGCCGATTAGAATCGCCTTGGAAACGAGCACGTCGGGCATGATCTCGGAAATGTGGCTGGTCTGCAGGCACCGCATGGTCACGGGCACGCCGGCGTCCTCCAGGCCGTCCTGCAGCGCCTGGGCGATTCTCTTGGTGGCCCCCCACATGGTATCGTAGACAATCAGGGCCCGGTGCTCTGTTTCGTGATTGGCCCACCGCCGGTAAACTTTGAGGAGGTCGGGCAGGTAAGTGCGCCAGATTACGCCGTGGCTGGGCGCAATCATCTCCAAAGGCAACCCGGCAACAACGTCCAGCGCCTTGTCCACCTGATCGCCGTAAGGCATGACGATATTCGCATAGTATTTGGCGGCTTCCTCGTGGACGATATCCCAGCCCAGCTCGTCGTCAAAGCGCCCGGTGCCGGCGATGTGCTGCCCGAAGGCGTCGTTGGGCAGGAGCAGCTTTTCTTCCGGCAGGTAGGTGACCATGGAATCGGGCCAGTGCACCATCGGGGTGTGGACGAACTTGAGCGTGCGCGCCCCGGTTTTTAATTCTTCCCCCGAATTTACGACCACGTACTCCCAGTCTTTTTTGTAATGGCGGGTCAGCCCCTTTTTACCGTTGGGCGAGGTGACTATTTTCGCCCGGGGGGCTAGTTCCAGCACTTTCGGAACGCTGCCGGAGTGGTCCATTTCCACGTGGTTGACCACCAGGTAGTCGATTTGGGCGGGATCAACGATTTCTCTGATCCGGGCCAGCATTTCGTCAAACAGGTAGTGTTTGACGGTATCCACCAGGACGACCCGGTCGTCGACAAGCAGGTAGGCGTTGTAGGTGGTTCCCCGGGGGGTCAGGTAGCCGTGGAAGGAACGCAGATCCCAGTCGATCCCCCCCACCCAGTACACCTTCGGCTTGATTTCGATCGGTTTCATTTTTTTCCCCTTCCTCGGTTATTAAAATATTAAAATCATAAACGTGTTCCGGTATTTCCAACCAGAACGGCGCAGGAATTTATTACAAAATTATTGAGACTTATTACTAATTTATAATTGTATTTTACAAAGGGTTTTATATTTTGTCAACAAGCATTCCGGAAATTTTTACATGCTATCCTCGCCAAGAGCATTGGCTAAAGCCGGCGGAGCAACCGCTTTCCGATTTGGCAAAAGCTTCGACCCCCTCGGAATCGGCATCCTGGGCGCTATAAAACCCCCCTTCCGGGGAGGTCATCTCTCTTAAAACGTAAAGATTTCTTCCACCACCCGGGCGTAGAACGGGCTTTCCGTCACCTGGTAAGCTTCCAGGTAGGCATAAGCCAGCAGGGCGTTATCGTAAAGCATCGCTTGACAGGAATACCCCGTTGGGGTCAAAAAATGTTTTCAGACTCCGCCGGGGGCATTCTTTTTATGCTCTGGAGACGGGATTACAAATCAGGGGATACACAGCTTCCGGGCGGTTTCCGCAACTTCCGCCAGGGCGTCTTTCTTTTTTAAAATGGCCCCCGCCTCGTCCACCCCGGCGTAACACAGTGCAGCCGAAAGCTCGATCGCCAGCATTTTAAAAAAGATTTTCACCACCTGCATCGTTCCATCAAAAAGCCTGGGCTGAGCGGTGCCGCCGCAACTGATCAAAATGCCCCGGCGCGCCGGGCGGGTTTTTTGATCGGGGATTATTTCTTGCTTCAAAAGGTACTTCGCCGCCCAAAACTGCTGGGCCCGGTCAATGAGCATCTTGGCCTGCGCGCAGATACCCAGGAAAAAGACCGGGGCGGCCAGGATCAGGCGGTCGGC
>JBFMBG010000027.1:19839-36852 GCA_040755215.1 Bacillota bacterium
CCAGAGCACTTCCCGCAAGAATTTCAGCGCCTCCGCTGCGTCCTGATCGATCAGAATCGCCTGGATTTGTTGGATTTCTTGTTGACTGAAAACAATCTTTTTTTCTTCCGCCACGGCAAAGCCTCCTTTCTTTTCTCCCTTTTGGCCGGGACAACTCCTTTCCCGGCTCTCTCTTTATTTATACTAATTATTACTAGTAATATAATTTAATATTTCTTCCCTGTCAATATTCGATTTTGAAAAAAGCATCAGGCGGCGTTCCGGAGGCGCCGCCCTCCGGCTGATCTAAAAAAATACGCCGGCGGAACTATCCCGCCGGTAACCCGTAATAATGAGTGCTGGAAAAACAATGGGGTTTAAAAGGTCAGCGAAGGGGGAAAGCATAAAGATTATCGGAAGAAGGAAAATGTTTTGACTGCTTAGCTCTCTTCCGGCGGCCAGAAATCCACCTGCACACCGTAGCGCTGTAAAAAGGCGATGCCTTCGTCGCCCCCCTTATAGTCCCGGCGAACCACCACCCGGCCGATTGCGCAGCTGACGATTAACTTCGCACAGGTTACACAGATATCGGCGTTGACGTAGAGGGTGCCGCCCTGCACCGCCAGGCCGCGCTTGGCGCAAAGGGCAATGGCGTTCTGTTCGGCGTGCACGCAGGGCTTATAATCTTCCCGGCCCGCCTGTTCTTTTAAGCAAACCCCCGTATCGCAACAGTGCGCTTCCCCGCTGACCACACCGTTGTAACCGTGGGAAAGAATGCGCCGGTCGACCACAATCACCGCGCCCACCTTTTTGCGCAGGCAGGTGGAACGGCGGGCGATTACGTCCACCACTTCCATGTACGTTTCGTCAAAGGAAGGGCGCTGTTTGACCATTGTCTGCTTCCTCGAAAATAGAATTCAAATCCCACTATCAGGCAGCAGTTCTTCATACAAAGGGTACCGGCGGCACAGATCCCGCACCATTTCCCTGGCCTGCGCCTGTTTTGACCGGTCTTCCGGAAAGCTCAAAACGCAGTGGATAGCCTCGGCCATTATTTCCATGGCCTCTTCGTCTAAGCCTCGGGTGGTTACCGCCGGGGTGCCGATCCGGATGCCGCTGGCCACTGCCGGGGGCTGCGGGTCGTAGGGAATGGCGTTTTTGTTGACCGTTATGCCCACTTCATCCAAAAGCGCTTCGGCCTGTTTGCCGGTTATTCCTTTGCTCCGCAAATCCACCAGCAGCAGGTGGTTGTCCGTGCCCCCGCCGACCAGGACAAAGCCCCTCGCCTGGAGGGCCCCGGCCAGACACCGGGCGTTTTGCACAACCTGCCGCTGGTATGCTTTAAATTCCGGCTGCAGCGCTTCCCGCAGAGCCACCGCCTTGGCCGCGATCACGTGCATGAGCGGGCCGCCCTGGATGCCGGGGAAAACGGCCTTGTCGACGGCCGCAGCATATTCCGAACGGCAAAGAATCAACCCACCCCGCGGTCCCCGCAACGTCTTATGGGTGGTGGTGGTGACCACGTCGGCGTAAGGGACCGGGTTCATGTGCTCACCGGCGGCGACCAGGCCGGCGATGTGCGCCATGTCGACCATCAGGTAGGCGCCAACCGCCCGGGCAATTTCCTGGAACCGGGCAAAATCGATGGCCCGCGGGTAGGCGCTGGCGCCGGCCACAATCAGGCGGGGTTTGGCCTGCCGGGCAATTTCCAGCACTTTTTCATAATTGATTAGCCCGCTATCCGGCTCAACGCCGTAAAAAACCACCTGAAAATACTTGCCCGACATGTTGAGCGGGCTGCCGTGGGTAAGGTGGCCGCCGTGCGCCAGGTTCATGCCCAAAATGGTGTCCCCCGGTTTGAGCAGGGCCAGGTAAACCGCCAGGTTGGCCTCCGTTCCCGAATGTGGCTGGACGTTGGCGTGTTCGGCGCCGAACAGTTTTTTTGCCCGGTCGATGGCCAGCTGTTCGGCAATATCCACATACTGGCAGCCTCCGTAATAGCGCCGGCCGGGGTAGCCTTCGGCATATTTATTGGTTAAAATCGAACCCTGCGCTTCCAGTACGGCCAGGCTGGCCGAATTTTCGGAAGCAATCAGTTCCAGGGTGTTTTGCTGCCGCGCCAGTTCCAGCGCCAGCACCCTGGCAATTTCCGGGTCTGTCGCGGCTAGAAAACTATTCCTCCCCATCACCCAATCCCCTTCTTTATAAGGCACAAAGTTTAAAGTTTCGCGAAAGGGGAAAGTTATCGACGCACAAAGCAAAAAGCGCCGGAGCAGGATTATTTTTTTTTCTCCCCCTCGAAAACATGCCATCATTTCCCATCGGGCTGAATTGTCCGGCTCGCTTTAACATACTTTATGTCGTTCCTTCCTGCCTTTGTGCCTCTGGGCCTTTGTGCCTTCTAACCCATTCTTCTGTGCCTTTATGCCTTCTAACGCAATACTTTTCCTCAATCCCGGTTATTTTCGCGATGCGCCGGGCGTGGCGGCCGCCCTGAAATTCCGCCTTCAGCCACACGTCCACAATTTCCCTGGCCAGCCCGGGGCCAATGACGCGCTCGCCCAGAGTTAAAATATTGGCATCGTTATGTTCGCGCGCGGCGCGGGCGGAAAAAGTGTCGTGGCACAAGGCGGCCCGGATGCCGGGAACCTTGTTGGCCGCGATAGCCACCCCGATGCCAGTGCCGCAACACAAAATCCCCCGGTCGTATTCGCCGGAGCTGACCGCTTCCGCCACCTTCAGGGCAAAATCCGGGTAATCTACGGCTTCCCGGGAAAAAGTGCCGAAATCGTGGTACACCACTCCTTTGTCCCGGAGAAAAGCCATAATCTCTTCTTTTAACCGCCAGCCGCCGTGGTCGCCCCCAATGGCAACGCGCATTTCGCTCTGCTCCGTTTTAAAATATATGTGCAATATTTCTACGGAAAACTTTAATTTCCTTTTTTCCACATTTTTTTCGCTTTATTTTCTTTCTTCACCCCAACAGCTTATCCAGAGCCAGGTCAATCAGGTACCGCAAATCGGCGGCGCACTGGCGGTAAACTTCCGCCGGCCGCCCGATGGGATCGAAAATATCCGCGCCGGTTCCGGCAAACTCGGCCAGGGTAAAAACTTTCTCCCCCGCTTCCGGAACCATCTGTTTTACCTGCTCTTTGTGCGCCCGCGTCATCGTTAAAACAAGGTCGGCTTCTTTGACCATCCCGGGAGTCAGCAAGACGGCCTTGTGCCCGCGCAAATCGAGGCCCATTTCCGTCATCACGGCAATGGCCTGTTCCGTGGCGCCCGCATTGGGCAGGGCAGCCGTGCCGGCAGAAGAAATCCTGATCCGGCCTTCTTTTTTCCTGTCCTTGAGCGCTTTTCTGGCGATTGCTTCGGCCATACTGCTCCGGCAGGTATTCCCCGTACAGACGAAGATTACTTTTTTAGCCAATGTTATCACCCGCCCGATTTTCATAAAAACAACTTCACGCCGATCCCCATCAGAATAAGGCCTCCGATGAGTTGGGCGCCCTCGCCCAGCCACCGGCCGAGCCACCGGCCCAGCAACAAGCCGGAGAGGGTCATCAAACCGGCTACGATTCCAAAAGTCAAGACGATCAACAGTAAGCTTGTCCCCCTGGTGCCCAGGGTAAACCCCACGGCCAGGGCGTCCATACTGACGCTTAAGGCCAGCAAAAGCAACCCCCAGCCTTTGACCAGGATAATTCTGGGGGCGGCCGCGCAGCCGCGGCGCAAGGACTGCCGGATCATCCTGGCGCCCAGATACAACAAGATCAGCGCGCCGACGATACCGGCCGCCTGCCCCAGCACCCTTCCCGCCGCCTCGCCAATCTGCCAGCCGGCAAGGGGCATAAAAATATGGAAAGCCAGGATGCTTATGCTGATGGCGGCGATCTGGCCCGCTGAAACACCGGCGATGCCGATCCCCAGACATAAGGAGAAGGCGTCGGTTCCTAAAGCCAGCGCCAGGAGCAGCAAAGTGACAATGCTCAAAAAAGCCATCCTTTCTGAATTACACCCTGATTACTTCGGCGGCGGCGCGGCGCAACCTGTTCATAACGGCCAGGCCCAGGCCGGCCGGTTCCACCCCTTCGGCGATGATGACGTCTACGCCCAGCTGGTCAAAATGCCGCAGCGCGCTGAAAAGCCGGGCGGCGATTTGCTCCGGATGGCGGCGGCTGCCCGTCACCAGGATTTCTCCCCGGTCGTAAAAAGGCGCCGATTCGGCACAGGCCAAAATGCCCACCTTCAATCCCGCGGCGCTCTTTAAATCCGCCAGTTCCCGCACCTTCGCCGCCGCCTGCCGGCTGCCGCCTTCCACCAGAATCAGCGGCGCCCGGGGGGCGTAATGCCGGTATTTCGTACCCGGCGAACGCGGTTTTTGCCCGGGCCGTTCTTCCCGGCCATCCCCAACCGCTCCCCCCGCCGCCAAAGGGTCAAGTTCAACCCTGCCGGCAACGGCGGCCAGCTCCTCCAGGGTGGCACCGCCCGGGCGCAAGACAACCGGAACGGAAGAGGTCAAATCCAGCACGGTGGATTCCACTCCCAAACCCGCCGGCCCCCCGTCCAGGATGGCCTCAATATCTTCTCCCAAATCCGCAAAAACATGCGCCGCTGTAGTGGGGCTGGGGCGACCGGAGAGATTGGCGCTGGGTGCCGCCACCGGCACACCCGCCGCCCGGATCAAGTCCAGGGCCACCCGGTGGGCGGGCATACGGATGGCGACGGTTTCCAAACCGGCCGATACCTCCGGCGGCACATTTTCCTTCCGGGGTAAAATAATCGTCAGGGGGCCGGGCCAGAAAGCAGCCATTAACTTGCGGGCCAGTGCACTTACGGGGGAAGCCAGCCGGTAAACCATCTCCTTGTCGGCCACGTGAACAATGAGCGGATTGTCCGGCGGCCTGCCCTTCACCCGGAAGATGCCCGCCACCGCCTGCGGATCGAGAGCGTTGGCCCCCAGTCCGTAAACCGTCTCGGTGGGAAACGCAACCAGCCCGCCGGAACGCAAAATTCCGGCGGCCTTGGCGATTAAACCGGGATCGGGCGCCAGGGGATCGACCCGCCACACCACAGCTTTGTCCTTCCTGCCCATGACATCTCCTAAAGCTAAAAAAATAACGACATCAATAGTATACCACAAAAAACCATTCGATTTATAAATTATCTCCTTTGTAAAAGCCCTTTTATCCTGCTGCCGGCCAGAACCAGGACAAAAAGCGCAACCGCCAGCAGAACGATCGTCCCTCCGGAAGCAGTCCCCAGGTAATAAGAAGCGATCAGGCCCGCCAGGGTAACGGCCACCCCGGTGCCCACGGCGTACCGGAACGCTTGCCCAAAACTTCCCGCAAGCAGCAAGGCGATCAGCACCGGAATCACCATCAGGGCGCCCACCAGAAGCGCGCCCACCACGCGCACGGCCACGGACACAGTGCCGGCAACAAGGAAAATAAAAACAAAGTTGATTTTATGCACGGGCAGGCCCGCCACCCTGGCGCACTCCTCGTCAAAAGAGATAAAATAAAGTTCTTTGTACAGAAAAGCGACGGCCGCCAGGACCAGCGCAGCAACGGCCGTAATCAACCAGAGATCGCCAGGGGTAAGGGTTAAAATACTGCCAAAAAGATACCCCATCGCGTCGACACCAAGCTTTTGCGAATAACTGAACAAAACTACGGCGAGGGCCAGTCCGCCGCTCATCGCCAGGGCCAGCAGGGCGTCGTTGTAGAGATTTTCGCGCGCCCGCAGGATTTCCACGGCAACGGCCGCAATCAGGGCGGTGAAAAAAGTGGCCGCGAACGGCAAAATGCCCAGCAACAGGCCGATGGCCAGGCCGGCCAGCGAAACGTGGGCCAGGGTTTCGGCCAGAAAAGAATAACGCCGCAAAACAAGAAAAACCCCCACGGCCGGGCAGACGCACCCCACCGCCAGGCCCGCCAGCAGCGCCCGCAGCATAAAATCGTACTGAAACAGAGCCAACACGCTTACAACCTCCCGGTGTGCGCCACCAGGCGTACGGGAGCACCGTACAGCGCGGTAAGGCTTTCCCCGGAAAGAAGTTGCTCCGGTTCGCCATAATACAACAAAGTTTGGTTGAGGCAGGCCACCCTGTTGACCCAGCGGGCGACGGCGCCCGTGTCGTGGGAGACAATCATAATGGTCAGGCCCTGCTCCCGGTTCAGGCGCGCCAAAAGCGCATAAAAACCTTCCAGCGCGGGAGCGTCCAGGCCGGCAACCGGCTCATCCAGAACGAGCAACTGCGGCCGGCCTGCCAGCGCGCGGGCGATAAAAACCCGCTGCTGCTGGCCGCCGGACAGGCGGCCCAGCAAATTTTGCTTGTAAGGGAGCATATCCACTGCGGCCAGGGCTTCCTCCACGGCCCGGTGATCTTCTTTCCCCGGCCGGCGCCCCAAACCGAGCCGGCCGAAACGGCCGGCCAGGACGACTTCTTCGACCGTCACCGGAAAGCGTTTATCAAAGGCTATGGCTTTTTGGGGGATGTACCCGACCCGGGACCAATCCCGAAATTTTTCCACGGCGGTACCAAAAAGCTTAATCTCTCCCGCAACCGGCCGGCCAAGGCCGAGGAGCAGCTTTACCAAGGTGGTTTTGCCGGCGCCGTTAGGGCCGATCAAGGCCAGGGCATCCCCCTTTTCCACGGCCAGGCTGACGTCCTTTAAAACGAGATTTTGCCCGTAGCCGTAAGAAACTCCCCGGATGTCGACAACCTTCATCACTTTCCCTCCAGAGCCGTTTTGAGGTTTTCCAGGTTTTCCTTCATCAGCTCCAAATAGCCGGCGCCTGCGGCCTGCTGTTCCGGCGTCAGGTTGCCGATGGGGTTGAGCACCAGCGTCCGGACGCCCGCTTCACGGGCAACGGCTTCCGCCAGCCTGGGGCTGACCAGCGCTTCAAAAAAGATGTATTTTACCCTGTGCTCCCGGCAAACTTCGATAATCTCCTTCATCCGCCGGGGATCGGGCTCGCTTTCCGGCGCCAGCCCCATGACTCCGATTTGCTCCAACCCGTAACGTCTGGCCAGGTAGCCGAACGCTTCGTGCGAAACGATAATCTTCCGGCCGGCAAAGCCGCTCAAAGCTTTTCTGTATGCTTCGTCCAGCTCCCGCAGTTTCGCGCAGTATTCTTCCGCCCGCCCCGCGTAATAATCCCTGCCGGCAGGATCAATTTCGCTCAGGGCACTCGCTATTTTTTTAACCATCGCTGCGGCCAAAACAGGGTCCAGCCAGACGTGGGGATCGACCGCCCCGGGCGGGTGCCGGTGTTCGCCGGCTTCTTCCCCCGCCGGCAAAGCATGCTCACCGGTTTCCTTTTCACCGTCCTGCCGGTGGTCGGAGGGGCCTTTTTCCGCCGGCACCCCTCCCGCTGCCCGTCCCGGCGCCGGTTCCTGCTCCCCGGTGTGCCCGCCGCCCGGCAGAGAAGCAAGCCCGGCGCTGGCCTCCACCACCCGGATGCCTTTCTTTGGCAGCTCCCCTTTTAGTTTTTCCGCCCAGGGCTCCATCCCGGCCCCGTTAAAGACAAATAACCGGGCGCCAAAGATAGCCGCCACATCCTTCGGGCTCGGTTCCCAGGAGTGGGGCTCCGCGCCTGCCGGCAAAACCTTAACGACCGCCACCCTTTCCCCGCCCACCTGGCGGGTAAAATCATAAAGCGGAAAAATAGTGGCGGCCACCTTTATTTTGGCTGGCGGAGGCGGATTATCCGCCTGCCGGGAGGAGGCGCAGCCCGCCAGGCCAAATAAGAGGAAAAAACAAAGGAAAGGGGCTAACTGCTTTTTCATCACTTTCATCAGGAGTCCCGGCACCCCCGGCAATAGCCGTAGATTTCGAAAGAATGACTGGTTACGGCAAATTCCGGATGCTCCTCTTTAATTCTGGCCAGGCAATCGGTGGGACAAAAGGACAGCTTCTTAGATTTCCCGCATTTTAAACAAACCAGGTGGTGGTGATGCTTATCTTCGTGGTTAAATTCAAACCGGCGGTAGCCGCCCTGAAAGTTTAACTCAATAACCAGCCCCATTCTCTTGAAAAGGTAAAGCGTCCGGTAAACGGTATCAAAGCTTACGGCCGGGTAACGTTCCTGTACCTTTTTTAAAATTTCCTCGGCGCTGTAGTACCTCTCCTCGCCCAGGAGAACTTTCATGATCTCCTGCCGCTGGGGGGTGATCTTGACGCCCAGCGTCCGGAGCCTGGAAAGGGCATCGTTTAAAGTCATGAGTATGCCCCCTAAATCGGAATTATTCCGATCTCGTTTATTTTATTATTTAATTATAAAACCGGTTTGTCAACCGGTTCTTTTCGCTAAACTAAAAAATATGTTAAACTTTAACTTAAACATAATTACATCGGGGTGATACCCGCATGGGATTACTTTTCTGGACATAGGCAGGCAACCCGGCAAATCCTTCAAAAATCAGCCAGGACTACCCTTTCGCGACCGGCCAGGTCGGGAATAATCTGATAGTGCCAGTTGTTTTCCGCCAGCAGGCGGCCAACCTTTTCCCCCTGCCCCGGGCCGATTTCCATCAGCAGCCGGCCGCCGTCCGACAGGCAACGGCGCGCCTGGGGAAGCAGGCGCCGGTAATGCGCAAGGCCGTCCGGGCCGCCGTCCAGAGCGGACAGCGGCTCGTAACAACGGACGTCGGGCATCAGGCCGGGCAGTTCGGCGGCAGGGATGTAAGGAAGATTGGCCACGATGAGAACAAGCCGGCCGGCCAGGTTCAGAGCAAATAAAGGCGAAAGCAAATCCCCTTGCAAAAAGGAGATTCTTCCCGCCACCCCGTGCCGGCGGGCGTTTTCCCGGGCCACAGCCAAAGCCGCGGAAGAACAGTCGGTGGCGTAAATCCTGGCCGCCGGCAAAAAAACGGCCAGGCTGACGGCGATCGCTCCGCTGCCCGTGCCGGCGTCGGCAATCAATAGTTCTTGCACCCCCGGACCCCGCTCCGGGTCAACCAGCTCCCGCGGACGGGAAACAAACTCCCGGGCCAGCGCACAGGCCTTTTCCACCAGCAGTTCCGTCTCCGGACGGGGGATCAAAACGGCGGGGCCGACTAAAAATTCCAGCCCCATAAACTCTTTTTTGCCGGTCAGGTAGGCGACGGGCTCCCTTCGCCCCCTTCTTTCCACCAGCCGCCGGTAGGCCTCCGCCTCCCGGGGAGAAAGCGCCCGCCCGCTTTCCCGGTACAATCCCGCCCGGTCCAGCCCGGTGACGTGCGCCAGCAGCACCTCGGCGTCCAGCGCGGCGCCTTCCACACCGCACCCCCGCAGGTACTCCCTGGCCCACCCCAGCGCTTTTTGAATTTGTTCAAGTTCTCCCATGTTAACTATTTCCCATGTTGACCGGTAAACTCGTCATCAACGACAAAAAGAGCAACTTCAGAAAACGGGTATTTTTGTACCTGGTTTCTGTCTTCCGACGACTGACGTCCGACGACTGACGACTGATTAGATTACCTCCTTCAGCCGCTCCGCCTGGTCGGTGGTCAGCAGGGCCTCGATGAGATCGTCGAGGTTGCCCATTAAAACTTCCCCCAGGCGATGGGTGGTGTAGCCGATGCGGTGATCGGTCACCCTGTTTTGGGGGAAATTATACGTTCTGATCCTTTCGCTGCGGTCTCCGGTACCCACTTGCGACTTGCGCAGGCTGGCCACCTTTTGCCGCTGCTCTTCCTCCATCCGGTCCTTGAGCCGGGCCCGCAGCACCCGCATGGCCTTATCTTTGTTCTTGTGCTGGCTCTTTTCGTCCTGGCAGGTGACCACAATCCCCGTCGGCAGGTGCGTGATCCGGACCGCCGATTGGGTGGTGTTCACCGACTGGCCGCCGGGGCCGGTGGAACAAAAGACATCAATCCGCAGCTCTTCGGGCTTAATTTCCACCTCCACCTCGTCGGCTTCGGGCAGCACGGCAACGGTAGCCGCCGAAGTGTGGATGCGCCCTCCCGATTCCGTGGTGGGGATGCGCTGGACACGGTGCACACCGCTTTCAAATTTCAACCGGCTGTAAGCACCTTTCCCCTCCACCACAAACACGATCTCCTTAAAGCCGCCCAAATCAGTGGGGTTGGAATCCATGATCTCGCACTTCCAGCCCTTTTGTTCGGCGTATTTCAGATACATCCGGAAAAGATCGGCGGCAAAGAGCGCCGCCTCTTCCCCGCCGGTCCCGGCCCGGATTTCCATAATGACGTTTTTCTCGTCGTTGGGATCGCGGGGCAAAAGCAATACCTTCAACTTTATTTCCAGCGCTTCCAGCCTTTCTTTCAACTGCTTGAGTTCGGCCTCCACCAGTTCCCGGAAGTCCGCTTCCAGTTTTTCGGCCAGCAGCTCTTTGGCCTCGGCAAGCTCCTGCGCCACTTTTTTATATTCCCGAAAAACGCCCACGATTTCTGCCAGCTCGGCGTGGGCTTTGACGTATTGCTGCCAGCGTGCCCGGTCGGCGATTACCTCCGGGTCGCCGATTAATTTCGTTAATTCCTCATACCGGTCTTCTAAACTTTTCAGCTTAGCGAACACTTGCCTTCACCTTCTTTCTGCAATACCGCCGTAAGGGCCCGGATGGCCACCTCCACCTGGTCGTCGCCTGGCTGCCCGGTAGTCAAACCCTGCAGCCAGCGCCCGGGAATGATGAAAAGGCGGCTCAAAACAAACCCCGGATACCTGGCCGACAACTTGAGCATTTCGTAAGCCAACCCGGCCAAAACGGGCAAAATCAAAATCCGGGAAGCAATCCGCCACCATAAGGCGCTGCCCGCCGGTAAGAGAGAAAACAGGAAAATACTGAAAACCAGCACAATCAATAGAAAACTGGTCCCGCACCGGGGGTGGAAGGTGGAATATTTCTGGACGTTTTTCACGGTCAGGGTTTCTTTTGCTTCGTAGGCGTTGATTACCTTGTGCTCGGCACCGTGATACTCAAAAACTCTTTTAATGTCGGGCAGCCGGCCGATGACCAGAACGTAACCCAGAAAAACGGCCAGACGCAAAATTCCTTCAATGACGTTTTGGGCCAGGCTGCCGCTTACGCCGGCCGCCAGGTAATGCGTAATTCCCGTCGGAATAACCACAAAAAGAAACACGGCCAGGGCAAGCGCCGCCAAAAGGGTCAAACCCATTTCCCAGCCTTTTATTTCCTCTTCTTCGCCCGCCGCCTGCTCGGCGGAATAAGTCAAAGCTTTGATGCCGATGACGAGGGACTCGCCGAGCACCGCCACACCGCGCAAAAAAGGCCACTTCAAAAAAGGGGCCCTGTCCAGAACCGAATTTAACGGGTTTAAGTCCAGGGCAATCGTCTGGTCGGAGCGGCGCACGGCCACCGCCCACGCCTGCGGCCCCCTCATCATTACCCCCTCGATAACGGCCTGACCGCCGTAGTTCACACTGCTCATTCACCTTTCCCCCGCAGCTAAAAATGAGATCCGAAATTTACCGGCCCAAAGGTCAATTTGTTGACGGGCTCCCTTTAAACAAACAGCAGAGCTCCCGCCCTGCTGTTTGCCTACTTTAAGCCGTATTTTTTGCGGAAGCGTTCTGCCCGTCCGCGTGTTTCGACCGTTCGCTGCGAACCGGTGAAAAACGGATGACATTTCGAACATATTTCCACCCGCAGCTCCTTTTTGGTAGAACCCGTCTCAAAAGTCTCCCCGCAGATACAAATCACTCTTGCCTTCTGATACGCGGGATGAATCCCCTTTTTCAAAAGAATCACCTCTTTCCTTAAGAAAACCCCTAAAATTATAGCACAAGAGGGCTGGGGCGCGCAAGGAATTTTCGCGGCCGCGACCGTGACCGCGCCACCAATTACCCCGGCCCCGCCAGGGCCACGCGGTTGCGGCCGGCGGCCTTCGCCCGGTACATCGCCTTATCCGCCTGGCGGAGGAGATCGTCCACGTCGCCGGCATGCTCCGGGTAGCTGGCCACCCCCAGACTGACGGTCAACCTTCCCCCGGGCTGCGTTTCGCCGTGTAAAAAAGAGTATTGCTCGATTGCCTGGCGCAATTTTTCGGCTGCTGCCGCCGCTCCCTGCAAATTCGTCTGGGGAAGAATGATCACGAATTCCTCCCCGCCGTACCGCGCAACTTTGTCGAAAGCCCGGACGTTGAGCGTTAAAAGACCGGCCAGCTGGCGCAAAACCTCGTCTCCGGCCGGGTGGCCGTGGGTATCATTGTATCTTTTAAACTGATCTACATCCAGCAAGATTAAAGAAAGGGGTGTGCCGTAACGCTTCGCCCGCCGCATTTCCAGGTTGAGATCGGCCATCAGCTGGCGCCGGTTGCCCAAACCCGTGAGGGGATCGCGCCGGGCCTGCTCGGCTAAATTTTCTAACAATTGTTTTTGCCGCAAGAGAAACCTGATCCTGATCAGCAGTTCCTGCCGCGTTACGGGTTTGTGCAGAAAATCGTGGGCGCCGCATTCCAGAGCCTTAATTTTTTCCTCCGGGCTCCGGCTGGAAGTAATAAAAATAACCGGCACGGCGGCGGTGGGCGGGTTGGCTTTCAACCGCCGGCACACCTCCAGGCCGCCTACTTTGGGCAGCATGAGGTCCAGCAGCACCAGGTCGGGCAAAGTCCGTTCGGCGATGGCAAAGGCTTCTTCGCCGTCGGCGGCGGTGAGCACTTCAAAACCGTGTTCGGTTAATTGCCTGGTTAAAATGCTTCGCTGGACGGCGCTGTCTTCCACCAGCAAAATTTTTGGCCTGCCCTCTTCGAACAAAGGCCTTTGTTCCCTTTTCAACTGCTGCTCCATTTCAATAAGGTTGGCCAGATCCGTCAACCTTTTATTCATCTCCAAAAAGTCCAGCGGCTTGTAAAGGATTTCATCCACCCGGTGCTGGGTATCGGGAGCCAGTTTCGTTTCCCTGGTGATGATTAAAATCGACGGCATTTTAATTGCCTTGTTCCGGATGAATTGCCAGACGTTTTCAATATTTTGAATTTGGATGTCCAACATTAAAATAGCGGCCAGTTTTCGTTCGACAAACCGGGAAAAGTCGCGCATTTTCCGCACGATCACCAAACAAAACTGCTCATAATCCAGGTTTGCTGCCACCGAACCGATTGTGCCGGGGTCGTCGCTCATTAACAACAAAAGGGTGCTCTCTCGGCTGTTTTCCATAATTCAATCCCCTGGTCAAAGAGGCGGCCATACCCGGTTGCCGCCGGATAACTTAGCTTGTTAACGGTGCATCGGGAACGTTTAAAACCCCTAACCGGAAAGCTTTTTGGTCAGGGGCTTTAAACGTGACGCAACCGTACCTTTATTATGCACAGCAAATCCATTTAAGTCAAGAATTTTATGCGTACATTCTTTTCAAACACAGCAGCGGGTCGTAAGGCAGGCCGTTTAAACGCACTTCCAGGTGCAGGTGCGGGCCGGTAGAGCGGCCGGTATTACCTACCCGGGCAATGATCTGCCCTTCTTTGACCCATTGCCCCTCCGTGACTAAAATGGCCGAGTTATGGCCGTATAAGGTGGTCAACCCGCCCCCGTGGTCGATAATTATCGTTAAGCCGTAAGTGCCGCGGTCACCGGCAAAAACCACCCGCCCGCTGCGGACGGCCCGAACCGGCTCCCCTTCTTCGGCGGCGATATCCAGCCCCTCGTGCGGGCGGCCGTCGCGCAGGCCGAAGCCGGAGCTAATCCAACCGACCACCGGCCAGGCCAGTTCATTTACCGGCAAACCGAGCGCAGGGCCCCAGGCCGGCAATACGGCGCCCCCTGTGGCGGGGATCAGCAGGCTTTGCCCGGCGAACAATAAATTTTCATCCGCCAGGTTATTTACTCTAACCAGTTCGGCTACGGAAACTCCGTACGAACCGGCGATGCCGATCAGCGTTTCCCCCGGCTGCACCCTGTGTTTTAGCACCCCGCCGGGAATGACGAGCTCCCGGCCGGCCTCGATATAGTCCAGGCTGGCCAGTTTGTTGGCCGCGGCCAGCAGGCTGATTTTTACCCCGAACCTGGCCGCTACGGCAGTAAGGGTATCCCCCGGCTGCACGAGGTAAACCCGGGGTTCAGAGCCGCCCACCGGGGGCGCGTTGAAATAAGGAACGTCCTCCCTGATGAGCTCGTCCAGCCCGGCCCTGGCCGCAAAATTCCCCGCCCCGGAGAAGATCGCCAGGGCGGTCACCGTGATGATTGTCAGCACCTTTTTCCAAACAGCCGTTTTCCTCATCGTTATTCCATCCATAAAGCACTCAACCGTACTTCACCAAAGCACGGTTGAGGGCAGTCTGGTTTCGTTATAAATTATTGCCAGAAACAGGGGCAATTATACGCTGGTTTGCATTGCCCAGGCCCAACATCTCCAGACGCAGAGCTCCAAAGGAAGAAAGCTCAGAATAACCAATAGCCAAAGGTGGCTAGTGCATAATTTTTCTGACCTCTGACGTCTGACGGCCAACGACTGTTTACGTCCCGGCGGGGGAGAGTTCGCGCCGGACGTCCGGCGGACGGTCGGGGATAACCACCGGTCCCGCCTTTTTGAGCGCATTGCGGAACTGCAGCAAGATCTCTTCGTTCGACCTGGTCTTCTTCATCCTGTCGATGAGCATTTCCATGGCTTCCCAGGGGGCCATATTCACCGTCGCCTTGCGGAAGTACCACATCCACTCCAGCTCTTCCTTCGCCAGGAGCAGCTCTTCTTTGCGCGTGCCGGAGCGCTGCACGTCGATGGCCGGAAAAATGCGCCGTTCGGCCAGGCGCCGGTCGAGAATCAGCTCCATGTTGCCGGTGCCCTTGAATTCCTCAAAGATCACGTCGTCCATCCGGCTGCCCGTTTCAATCAGGGCGGTGGCCATAATGGTCAGGCTCCCCCCCTCTTCCACCTTACGGGCGGCGCCAAAAAACCTTTTCGGTTTATGCAGCGCGGCCGGGTCCATCCCGCCGCTCAAGGTGCGCCCGCTGGGAGGGACGACCAGGTTGTGGGCGCGGGCCAGGCGGGTGATGCTGTCCAGCAAAATAACCACGTCCCGCTTGTGTTCCACCAGGCGCTTGGCCCGCTCCAGGACCATTTCGGCCACCTTCACGTGGTTTTCCGGCGGCTCGTCGAAAGTAGAGCTAACCACTTCTCCTTTCACCGAACGCTCAATGTCGGTAACCTCTTCCGGCCGCTCGTCGACCAGCAAAACAAGCAGGTAAATTTCCGGGTGATTTTTCGTGATGCTGTTGGCAATTTCCTTTAACAGGGTGGTCTTGCCGGCTTTCGGGGGGGAAACGATTAAGCCGCGCTGGCCTTTGCCTACAGGAGCCAGCAGGTCAATTATCCGGGTGGAATAATTGCCCGGGGTGGTCTCCAGCCTGATGCGTTCCTGGGGGTACAGGGGGGTCAGGCCGTCAAAATGCAACCGTTCGGAAGCCTCTTCGGCGTTGATCCCGTTCACCTGCTCCACGCGCAAAAGGGCAAAGTAGCGTTCGTTTTCCTTCGGGCCCCGCACCTGGCCGGCCACCAGGTCCCCGGTGCGCAAATCAAAGCGCCGGATCTGCGAGGAAGATACGTAAATGTCGTCGTGACTGGGGAGATACTGGAAAGGCCTTAAAAATCCGTAGCCGTCGGGCAAAATTTCCAATACGCCCTGGGCGTACATGAGGCCGGTTTTTTCCGTCTGGGCCTTGATGATCTCGTAAATCAATTCCTTTTTGCGCAGCCGGTAATAACCCGCAATTTCTAATTCTTTAGCAATTTTGTAGAGCTCCTGCAGAGTTTTTGCTTCTAATTCGGCGTAACCTAAAGTGGTCAAGGATACCCCCCCTTTTTTTCTTACGGGTAGTGCGCAAACCCGTTAATGAACGATCTTCTGAAGACTACGGAACAGTTTTGGCAGCTGAAAATTTAAGACAAAAGGGAACGGGCAAGAAGGTGCCAGCTTGTCAAGACAGGAATCTCGCGCGCGGCTTCATCCGGCAGGCTCTCGTCTTTACTATAAAAATACCACGTTTATCAAGCTCTGGCTACGGGTACTTTCGCCCAATCTGCTAAAAATTTCTTGATGCCGAGATCGGTCAAGGGGTGGGCGAGCATTTGTTTTAAAACCTGATAGGGAACCGTGGCGATGTCCGCTCCCGCTTTGGCGGCCAGGAGGACGTGCAGCGGGTGCCTGATGCTGGCGGCAATCACCTGGGAAGGAAAATCGTAGTTCCGGTAAATTTCGACAATATCGGCCACCAGGGCCATGCCGTCGTGGCCGATGTCGTCCAGGCGGCCTACAAAGGGGCTCACAAAAGCGGCCCCCGCCAGCGCGGCCAACAACGCCTGGTTGGCTGAAAAAACCAGGGTCACGTTTGTTTTGATCTTTTTTTCGGCGAGCGCTTTTACCGCTTTAAGACCTTCACCCGTCACCGGGATTTTGATGACCACGTTTGGATGGATGGCGGCCAGCGCCTCGGCTTCGGCAACCATCTCCGGCGCCGTGCTGCCGATCACTTCCGCGCTGATCGGCCCGTCCACAATGGCGGCAATTTCCTGAACGACCTGCCGGAAATCCCGCCCTTCCCTGGCGATCAACGAAGGATTGGTGGTGACGCCGCTGATTACTCCCAAGGCGTAAGCTTCTTTGATTTCTTCGATATTTGCCGTGTCCAGAAACAGCTTCATCTTCCTTCAAAAAGACCTCCCTCGAAAATAGCGTTCCGCCATCATTTCCCATCGGGCTGGAATTGTCCGGCTCGCTCCGATGCTCCAGGTCGACCAGACATCAGCTTGCCGCGGAGCGAACCAGGCAGCGCTGCAAAATGCGCGCGAGACGTTAGTTGTTTAGCTTTGCCGATCTAACCAGCGATATTGTCAGCTCTTTGCATAGTGGTATTTGCGCGTTTCGCGCTGCCGGTTCGCTTGCCGCGGCTGCGCTGTGTCCGGTTCCCGACCCTTCGCATATGTCGCTCGCCCGGACAAATTCCAGCCCTCATTTTGCAGAGTAGAGTACTGGTGCCCGGTTTAGGTTAGGCCTATCCGTTTACTGCCCCTTTCGTCTGACAGTACCTCACTAGCCCTACCATGCCGTTACCCAGCGCCCCCTCATCAAACCGG
>JBFMBG010000028.1:0-3963 GCA_040755215.1 Bacillota bacterium
CTTCTGGAGCTTTTGCGAGCCGGCGCACCGCCGCTACCGCTCCGGGAACCCGTACGAGAACGCCATCAGGGATTATTATCTTTACCTGGACCGCGAAATCGGCGAGTTGTTAAAAACCATTCCGGAAGATACCCTGGTGCTGGTCGTTTCGGATCACGGCGCGCGGCGAATGGAGGGAGGGATTGCCCTCAACCAGTGGCTTATGGACAACAGCTACCTGGCTCTGGCGGAAAAACCGGCCGGCCCGCTCCCCCTGGCCCGGGCCAGGGTTGACTGGAAACGCACTCTCGCCTGGGGCGAAGGCGGTTACTGCGGGCGGGTTTTTATCAACGTGAAAGGCAGGGAGCCGGAAGGCGCGGTGGAACCCTCGGCCTACCAACAGTTAAGGAACGAAATAAAAAAGAAACTGGAAGCCCTTCCCGATGAACAGGGCCGTCGCCTTTCCAACCGGGTCTTAACGCCGGAGGAAGCTTACGGCCACTGGAAAAATATTGCCCCGGATTTACTGGTCTACTTCGGCGACCTGTCCTGGCGGGCCGTCGGCAGCGTGGGGCACCCCTCCTGGTACGTCTCCGAGAACGACACCGGGCCTGACGACGCCAACCACGACCACGAAGGAATTCTTATCATGGCCGGAAAAAGAGCCCGGGGGCAAATCGAAGGGAGGCACTTAATGGACGTGGCGCCTACCGTGCTGAACTTTTTCGGCATTCCCGTCCCTGCCGACATGGAAGGAAAGATTATTGAATAAAAGGAGGCTGCCTTGATTGAAGAAGGGCTTTGTTTTATGGTTTACGGGCTTAAGCGGAGCGGGCAAAAGCACCCTGGCCGACCTGCTGCAAATCAAGCTGAAAGGGCGCGGCCTGGCCGTGGAAAGGCTGGACGGCGACACTTTCCGGGAAGCAATGGGTGCGGACCTGGGCTATACACGGGCGGAACGGGAGCTGAACGTCAGGCGCGCCTGCTACGTGGCAAAGCTCCTGGCCAGAAACGGCATCATTGTGCTGGCTTCGTTCATTTCTCCTTACCGGGAAATGCGCGCTTCCTGCCGTCAGGAGATCGAACATTTTCTGGAAGTATACGTTAAGTGTCCGCTGGCCACCTTGATCCGGCGGGATCCCAACGGTTTATATAAAAAAGCCCTGGCCGGCGAAATCCGGCATTTTACGGGTATTTCCGATCCGTACGAAGAGCCGCTCGAACCGGAAATTATTGTGGATACAGATCAACAAGATATTGCCCAAAGCCTGGCCGGGATCATTTCCTGGCTGGAAGAACACGGCTACCTGGAAAAGGTCAGACCGCCGCAAGTCGACCCGCAGCTTGCCGAACATCTACGGGCCCTGGGGTATCTCGAATAAGTGCAGATTAAGCGGGCAGCCTCCGCCAGGTTATCCCGAATAAAATCTGGCACGACTCCGGTCCGCCGCATTTTTGCCCGCTCATCCTCCCCGTGGCCGGTGGTGACCAGGATGGTGCAGCAGCCGGCCCGCCTTCCTGCCGCCACATCCGTTAACTTATCTCCCACCAAAAAGGAGTTGGGCAGGCACAAGCAGTGCTCCCGGGCCGCTCGAAGGAGCATCCCCGGCGCGGGTTTCCGGCAGGGGCAACGTTTCCGGTAAACCGCCAACCTGCCGGCGGGATGATGCGGGCAGGAATAAAACGCGTCGATGTTTGTTCCTTCGCGTTCCAAAAGTTTCTGAAGCCTTTCGTGGATTTGGGCCAGTTGAGCTTCGGTGAGCAATCCTTTGGCGATTGCCGCCTGGTTGGTGACCAGGACAAGAAAAAACCCGGCCTCCCGGAGCAGGCGCACTGCCCGCGCCGCGCCCGGGAGCAGGCTCACTTCTTCGGGGCGGCAGAGGTAGCCCTTTTCCGCAATTAACGTTCCGTCCCGGTCCAGAAAAACCGCCGGCCTTCCCATCGGCGCACCTTCTTTGCTCATGCCGGCCAACCAACATGATCCGGATTAGACCCCCATGCCACTTTCATGGCACCAACAGAAAACGAAAATGGGCAGCCCGCCGTTCGATTTGCCAGGAGCGACATATGCGGAGGGCCGGCAACGAGACACGGCGCAGGTGAGGCAAGCGAACCGGCAGCGCGAAACGCGCAAATAACACAATGATAGAAAACTGACAACAATCGCCGGAAAACCGATTAAGAAAAGAAAACTAATGTACCACGCGCATTTTGCAGCGCTGCCTGGTTCGCTCCGAACCAAGCCCCGGCACTCAGCTTCCTGCTGACGCTTCAGTCATGCATCAAACTTTCCGGAAAGGCTGAGTGCCGGGTCGGCCCGGAGCATCGGAGCGACGGCAAACGAACGGCGGGCGAAAGCCTATTTTCAAAGTAGTATATGCAAAGGGCAATCCGGAAGCGCCTGGCTGGGCCGGAATTAACAATATTCTCCAGACAGGCATATTATAAAGGGGGCAATGCCCGGAAATTTAACTGGAAGCTCCATAGGAATTTTCTTTTTCCTGCCTTCCAGATATGGAATAATGAGGAGCTACTCTCCACGAAACGGAAAAATAAAGGCACTAAGGCACAAAGGCAAAGAGGCACAAAGAGAACCGGGAATATTTACTTTGTGCCTTTGTGCCTGGGAAACTTTGTGCCTGATCTTTAATTTGCCGGCTTTTTTAAAGTGGGGGTTTTGATGAACGGAAAGCCCAAAATCATGGTCAAGCGCATTGGGGGGGCGGGCGATGTCCTTCTGACCACTCCGGTTCTGAAGGCGTTAAAAGAAAAATACCCGACCAGCCGGCTTACTTTCGTGGTCAGCCAGTACGGCAGCGAAGTAATCAAGGATCACCCGCTGATCGACGAAATTATCACTTGTCCTCACGGCTACGAAGAAGTCCTGGATTACCGGCGGGAAGGAGAAGATCTAATCTATACCCTATGGTACGAAAACAGGCCGGATCAGCATATCGTTGACGCCTATGCGCTTTGCGCGGGGGTGAAACTTGCTTCCCGGCAATATATTATTCAATTGGGCGAGGATGACCGGAATGCGGCGAAAAAACTTCTCCTGCAAACAGATGCTCCGCCCAACGCCTTGAACAGACCCCTGATCGGGGTCCACCGCGGCCCCAGCTGGCCGCACCGCATGTGGGCGCCCGAAAAATTCCGCCTGGTACTGCAGTTTTTTAAGAACAACTGCGGAGCCGCGGTGGTGGAATTCAGCAAAACCCGGGAGATGTACCTGGGGGAAGGCATCGATCTTACCGGCCGCACCACCATCAAGCAGGCGGCCGCCGTGCTGGCGGAATGTGACCTGTTAATCTGTATAGACTCCCTTTTCCTGCACCTGGCCGGAGCAGTGCAAACGCCGGTGGTTGCCGTTTTCGGCTGTACAGATCCGGATAAACGGCTGCCCTTTAACGATATCAGCGTGGGCGTGCAAACAAAGGGTTCCTGCCGCGGCTGCCACCACCGGTACGCCGGAGCTTTTAACTCTCGTTGCCGGCGCGAGAAAATCTATTGCCTGGAGGAGGTAGACCCAGAAGAAGTTATCAATCGGGCGATAAACCTGCTGGAGAGAAAGGGGGTTCCCCGAACCGGCACCCGGTCCCGATGAATAGTGCTCTGGGCAAAACGAGTTCCGAGTTTCGAGTTTCGAGTCATAAGAACCCGCAACCCGGAACCCGCAACCCGGAACTAAAATTGTTTTCTGGAGAGAAGCTGCCGTGTTATTCCAGGAGATCCTTAATCGGATTAGCCAACTGAACGTACTGGTGGTGGGCGACGTGATGGTGGATCGTTACCTAAACGGAACGGCTACCCGCCTGTGCCCGGAAGCACCGGTACCGGTTTTGAAAATTGAACGCGTGACCATGGCGCCCGGCGGGGCGGCCAACCTGGCCGTTAACGTGAAAAGCCTGGGCGCTCACGCTTCCCTGCTCGGCGTTACGGGCAACGACCGGTACGGCCGCTGGCTTTTCCGGCGCCTGCGGGCGC
>JBFMBG010000028.1:4063-36778 GCA_040755215.1 Bacillota bacterium
ACCATGGCGCCCGGCGGGGCGGCCAACCTGGCCGTTAACGTGAAAAGCCTGGGCGCTCACGCTTCCCTGCTCGGCGTTACGGGCAACGACCGGTACGGCCGCTGGCTTTTCCGGCGCCTGCGGGCGCAAGGGATTACCTTTCCTGAAATCCGGTCGCGGGGCAGGCCGACGACTATAAAAACGCGGATCGTAGCCGGGCAACAAATGCTTCTGCGCATTGACCGGGAGTTGCCGGAGCCCATTTCCCCCGCGCAGGAGGCTGAAATCTTACAGAAGACAGCAAAACTCCTCCCGTCGGCGGCAGTGGTCGTCATTTCAGACTACGCGAAGGGGGTGGTTACGGCCTCTTTGGCCGCCAGGCTTGCAGCCCTTTGTCGCCGGGAAAAAAAGAAGCTGATTGTTGATCCCAAAGGGCCGGATTATACGAAATACTCCGGGGCAAACATCCTTACGCCCAACCTGCGGGAAGCGGAAATGGCTGCCGGAATTGAGATCAACGGCGAGGATTCCCTGCGCCGGGCCGGGGAAATACTCCTGGCGAAAACTGCCTGCGAAGCGGTGGTCATTACCAGGGGCGAGAAAGGGGCCACTTTAATTCAACCGGGGGCGAAAGTCTGGAACCTGCCGGCGGTAGCCAGCGCGGTGTTCGACGTCGCCGGCGCCGGCGATACCCTGGTGGCCGCCCTCGCCCTCGCCCTGGCTGCCGGATGCTCCCTCCAAGAAGCACTCGCCTTCGGAAACCTGGCCGCCGGAGTCGCCGTCCGAAAGAAAGGCACCTCTACCGTTACCGCCCGGGAGATTTTCGACCTCCTGAAAACGACTCCCGTTCCCGATTACCCATTCCGCCATTTTTAAAAACACTTTGGGTGGGCGGCAAACAAACGGTATGTAGACAATTTTTTGGGAAGGATTGATTTTTATTGGGAAAATACTATGCCTCAACCAACTAAAAAGCGAGATTGCTCTCCGCCGCACCGGCGGCTGGCGGACGGTATTTACCAACGGATGTTTTGATTTGTTGCACCCGGGTCACGTGCGGCTGCTGCAGGCGGCAAGAAAGCTCGGAGACGCGCTGGTGGTTGCTGTTAACGACGACTGCTCCGTACAACACTTGAAGGGAAAATTAAGGCCTCTGATTCCCGCGCCGTACCGGGCGGAAATGCTGGCTGCCCTGGAATGTGTGGACTACGTGGTCATTTTTGGAGAACTGACGCCGGAAAAAATAATCGCCGAAATCAGGCCGGAAATTTACGTGAAGGCAGGCTACCGCCGGGAGGAGTTGCCGGAAATTGCGCTGGTGGAATCATACGGCGGGCGGATCGTCCTTTTTCCCTTATTGACGGGTTATTCTACCACCGGGATTATTGCTTTGATTTTAATCCGTTATTTTCACCTGTGTTCTCCTGTTTCTTTCCCGGTTTCTAATCGCTAAGGGCTTCCTCGATCAATCCGCAAAGAATATGCCCTACCACAAGGTGGGCTTCCTGAATGCGCGCCGTTTTTGCGGCCGGCACCAGGAGCGAATGCCCGGCGAGACGGCCCAAAAGCCCCCCGTCCCGGCCGGTGAATCCGATCGTGAACGCCCCCTTTGCCTTTGCTGCCGCCACGGCCGCCGCAACGTTTGGAGAGTTGCCGCTGGTGCTCAGGGCCACCAGGGAGTCGCCCTCGTTCAAAAGCGCTTCGATCTGCCGTAAAAAAATTTCCTGAAAACCGTAGTCGTTGCCGATTGCAGTCATTATAGAGGTATCGGCAGCCAGCGACAGAGCGGGCAGTGCCTTGCGCTCCTTCCGAAAACGGCCGACGAGCTCGGCGGCCAGGTGTTGAGCATCGGCGGCACTGCCGCCGTTTCCGCAAAAAAGTATCTTGCCTCCGTTTTTAATTGTCCGGATCAACACCCTGGCGATTTCCAAAATAATCTCCACCTGTCCCTCCGCCAGAAGCTTGTTTACTTCCGAGCTTTCCAGCAACTCTTTCTTGATTGTTTCCTTCAAGGTGGAAACACCTGTCCTTTCTGCTGCTCACAGCGGGTTAAAACAAAGCAATGATTTGCTTTTCGGCCACAAGTTGCGGATTATAAAGATAACCTACGTCATCCTCAATCCTGCGGGGCGAAAGCAGCAGCTTGCCCCGGCAAAGGATCGCCTCCTGGCCGGCCAGGTCGCTGTGGATGGTCCGCTCCCGGAAAAGATGGGGCCGCTCCAGAGCCCACCAAAGCGGCAGTCCATCCAGGGGCAGCTTGCGGTAGTCAAAATTAATTGCGTCCAGGAAGGTGGGCATAATGTCTACTGTGCTTACCGGCACGGTTACCCAAAGGCCTGCTGGAAGGTCCGTCTTTTCGGGCAGTTTAACGATCAGGGGCACGTGAATTTGCTCCGGGGTAAGGGTAAGTCCGTGAAAGAAATAGACGTTATTTTCGCCCAGCGCCTCGCCGTGATCCGCAGTGATTACCACCAGCAGTTCCCCCAGTAAATTCATTTCTTCCAGTTCCTGAAGCAATTTACCCACCACGTGATCAACAAACCGTACTCCCCCGTCATAAGCGGCCAGGTAATACCGGGCGTCCAGGACAGGCTGGCCCGTTTCTTCATCACGTAATAACTGGTAACCGGGGATACCACCGCCGGCGCCTTCCTCGACAACTTTCAGCAAAACGGGCTCCTTTCCGTAATTATCCGGAACAAAGAAACGGTTATAAGGAGCCGGCGGTAAATATGGACCGTGGACATCGAAATAGTGAATCCAGACAAAAAAGTTTTCCCCACGATGTTTTTTTATCCACGCCAGGGCCGCCGCGCTGGTCTCCGGGCCATCCCGGATCAGTTCTCCCGGACGGTTTTGTTCACTTTTCGTCATATTGTCGTCGTACACGTCGAAACCGGCGTCCAGCCGCCACCTCTTCTGCAGGACCTGGGCGCTGACGAAAGCGGCGGTGGCAAAACCTCTGCTTTTGAAAATTTCAGCCAGCGTGACGTCCTGTTTGGGATCCAGCGCTCGTCTTCCCTGGGAGTAGCTTATGGAATGGTGGGGTACGTATTTTCCCGTCAAAATTGAGGCGTGGGCAGGGATCGTGTAAGCGCAAGGGGAATAGGCGTACCGGAAAAGAATGCCCCGGCAGGCCACATCGTCCAGGCAGGGAGACGTCTCCAGCCGGTAGCCGTAGCAGCCCAGGTGGTCGGCCCGGAGGGTATCGATGGTGATCAGCAAAAATTTCGTTATTTTAGCCTCCACTGTCATACCTCCGCTCTCAAAATTTTTTGCTTGCCGTCCCTTTGCCCCTCGCTCCGGTGCTCCTTGTCAAAAAAGGTAAGCCGGTAGTCTCAAAAAATACCGTCCTTTCCACAAAGAGAATGAAAACGAGGGCTGGAATTTGTCCGGGCGAGCGACATATGCGAAGGGTCGGGAACCGGACACAGCGCAGCCGCGGCAAGCGAACCGGCAGCGCGAAACGCGCAGATACCAGTATGCAAAAGTGCAACAATAATCGCTGGTTAGACCGGCATAGCTAAAAAACTAACGTCTCGCGCGCATTTTGCAGCGCTGCCTGGTTCGCTCCGCGGCAAGCTGATGTCTGGTCGACCCGGAGCATCGGAGCGAGCCGGACAATTCCAGCCCGATGGGAAATGATGGCAGAAGCTATTTTCAAAGGAGTGCTGCAAAAGCTCCGGCAACGATTTCCATCACCCGGGGAACGTTGGAATATTCCCTGGCGGCTGTTGCCGCCTGCCGGCTGACCCGCCGGTAGAACTCCGGATCGTTGATAAGCTTTTTAACAGCCTCACGCGCTCTTTTCCCGTCAAAAGAATTAAAGGTGAGATCGGGAAAAAACCGTGACTGAAGATCTAAGGAATCGCTTCCTACCACCGGAATTCCCAGGGCGGCCAGTTCGGCCGAAAAGAGGCCGGCATGGGTGCGAAAGTCCATGTTTACGGCCAGGTAGTATTTCGCTGCACGCGTCAGGTAATCGGGGTGCCACGGCAGGTAAGGCAAAAGATTGATTTCCCGCTCCGTCTCGCGGGCTAATTCCTGGTAAAAGGCAGCCGTTTCCGGCAACTGCAAAACTTCCGGAGTGTACTTTTTGGACGAGAGTACGTCCACCGGCCAGCCGGCCTCTAAAGCCACGTACAGCGCGGTAAGACCGTTGTATTCGCGAAAAAGGGGACCGCTGACCAAAATGCGCTTTTCCCTTTGCTCCGCGGGGCGGGCCAGGCTGGCGATTTCGTCTACGGTCAAGGGGCAGTTCAGGCTGACCACGGGAGCGGAAGTGAAAAGGGAAAAGTAACGGGCGTGGGCCTCGCAAAAGGTGAACACCAGGTCCGCTTTAGCCAGCCAGTCGAGAAAAACAGGCACCCTGTTTTTGCTCCACCAGTTTACCGTTTCGCAATCACCGTCCAGGAGCAGGACAATCCGGGCTTTTGTTTTCGCCTTTATTTCGTCGAGAAAAGCAGGCAAATCGGGCGCGATGTTGTAAATGACGACGACGAAATCGTAATCCCGGAGCATTTCGGCGGCAGTGGCATGGATGTAAAAAGTGTCCATGCGCAAAAGCCGGATCAGCACCCCGGCCAGCTTGGCGGGCCCCTCGTAGTCCTGGTCATGCCAGCGGCGGGTGGGGTGCCGGTAGGAAACCAGGGCGAATCTCACGTCGTTTAATGGACCTGCCTTTATTAGTTCCGGGTTTCGGGTTGCGAGTTGAGCAGAAATTGATAATCTCACTTCCAACTTCTCACCTCTTACTTCTCAATTCACCGGTAGCGGTGGGGTTTCCATTTGATCCCCCATTTTTCTTCGTAACGCCGGCGGTTTGCTTCAAATATTTCGCGAAAGCGTTGCTCGCCCATTAATTTAAAGCTCGCGTTGTGGAAGTGGTGAACAAAAACATCCTCGGCGCAGATGATCTTGTAGCCACGGTTCCTTACGCGCAAGGCGAAATCGTCATCCTCGAACATTCCGATCTCGAATCGTTCGTCCAGGGGGCCTACTTCCGCAAACAAGCTTTTCCGCACGGCCACGCAAAACATGGCCAGGGTTTCTACGGGAAAGTGTTCATTTTCGTGCTCCCGGGTGTATCGCTCCGCAAATTGTTCCATTTCTTCCAGGCTGCTGTAGTTCGTTTCGATCCTGGCTTCGTTGCCGGCTAAATTGGTGACCGGTCCGACCATCCCGATGGTTTGATCCTTTTCCAGGTAACGAATCAACCTGCCCAGCCAACCCCGGGTAACCACCGTATCGTTGTTTAAAATCACTAAGTACTCCCCTGCAGCGGCCTTGATCCCGGTGTTGACCCCTTTGGCAAAGCCGTTGTTCCGGTCGTTGCAAATTAATTTGAGATTGCTGACTTTGCCGGCCATTTCCTGCAGGTAGGCCAGGGTCCCATCGGTGGAAGCATTGTCGACAACGATCAGTTCAAAATTGGGATACGTGGTGCAGCGGTAAATACTGTTTATGCAATGTTCGTTCAAGTGCAAATTGTTATGGGTCAAAACAATAATGCTGACCAGAGGAAACGTTTTTTTGATGGCTTCTTTCAAGGCAGCGACACGCCTTGCCCAGTTGTTCCGCCGGGCAAACCGCCTCCTTTGCTCCATTTTTTCGGAAGCGTTTTCGGCCAGCGCGACTTCGATTGCCTCCAGGAAACCTTCGGCCGTACTTGCCAGGTAAACAAGACCCTCCGCCCGGTAAGGAAGAAGCTCGGGGAGGGGTACCGAAACGACCGGTTTCCCCGCGCATAAATATTCGTAGAACTTCACCGGGTCGGTCGCTTCGGTCAACGGGTTGACTTTGAAGGGAATCAAGCAAACGTCAAAGGCGTGCAGGTATCCCGGAAGTTTCTGGTAGGGTAATTCACCTAAAAAATAAACGTTGGGCAACAAGGCCAGGTTTTGGATATCCGCGCCGTAAGTGCTCCCGATGAGGACAAAACTGTAGCCGGGGCGTTTTTGGGCCAGATACTCAATAAGTTGTCCGTCGAACCATTCCGAAATTGCCCCGAAGTAACCAATTACCGGCTTGTTTAATCCCTGCAAGGATAAAGGCACCTGCCCGAAAAAGGCGGCAAAGTGCGCAAAATCGGCGGCGTTACGGATGAGCAGGCAGTTGTGGTTAAAATCCTTTTTTTCCTCCCACAAACGTTGTGACGTTGTCACCACCAGGTCGGCGAGGCGCGTAAGCCTTTCTTCCTGGGCAAGCATGGCGGCACCGTTGGTGGAAAAACCGTCGTGCCGGTCGAGACAATCGTAAACGATTTTCCAGCCGTATTTTTTCTTGAGTTCCTCCACCAGCGGTGTCCAAAAAGGGAGTTGCACAATGCAGGCCACCTCCAGCATATTCCATTTCCGGCGCAGAAAATCTAACGCCGCGCAGGCTTTTTCGACGAGAACGGCGTCCATTTGCTCGCGATACACATTTACCGGCCGGGAATACGGAAGTTCCACCTCGTGAATGTTTTCTTTCAGCGGCCGCACCAGGGGTAATTCTGCGTTCGCCCGGAAAGTGGTCCGGAGGTAAAATACGCGGTGCCCGTTTTCGGCCAGGCCGCAGGCCAGGTGTTGGGGCCGCTGAAACCGGAGGTCCCAGTCGATGACGGGAAAAAAGATTACATCGTATTGGGACGTTTTCATTTGGTGGTTTACTACTGCTGCGGGTACAACCGCAGGCGGCTGATAATATTGGACCGGTGCGGATAAAGAAACCGGTTTCCCCTGGCTAAGCGATAACAGGTAAAGAAAAACTTCTTTGAGCAGGGCAAAAGTGCGGGAATAATTCGCCTCCTGTTTTTTTTGCCTGGCGTAAGTGGCTATGCGTTCGTAAAAATTTCTGTCTGCCAGCAACCGGCGAACGGCCTCCCGGGCGCCTAAACCGTCAAAAGGGGCCAAAGCCAGTTCGGGAAAACAGATTCTTTGTTGCTCAAAAGTATTGCTGCCGACCACGGGAACGCCTACGCTGGCCAGTTCACCGCAAATTCCCCCCGTGCACATGCAGGCGTCCATTATAATTCCCAGGTAATACCCGGCGAGCCTCTGCAAGTGCTCCGGATACCAGGGCATGGGCGGCAAAATGGCAATGGGGCAGTTAAATTGCCTGGCAGCCTCCTGGTATAGAGAAATTATTTCCTCTTCGCGCGGCCCCCCTTGCCGCGTGGAGTCGAGAATCAGCACGTCAACCGGCAGCCCAAAGGGAAGGACGGCGTAAAGACCGGTCAGTCCGTTCCAGCCCCGACCCGGAAAACCGGCCAGCAGAACCCGGCGCCCCCGCTGTTCAACCGGTTTGACCAGACCCGCGGCGGCGTGAGTTGCCAGGGGAGCATCCAGGTTGACCGCCGGGACGCCGGCAAACAGGGAGAAGTAACGGGCGTGCGTTTCGCAAAAAGTCACCAGGAAGTCGCATTTTTTCAGCCAGTTGTAGCCGGTGGTTTGGTTTTCGTTCCACCAAAAATAAGGTTCGCAATCAGGGCTGATCACCAGGACTATTTTCGCCCGGGTTACCTGTTTTAAAACGGCAAATGTTTCGGCCAGGTCAGAAAGGTTGCCGGTTACAAGCAGAATGCAGTGGTATTCGCTTAACTGCCCTGCCGGCAACTGTTTTAGATTATAAACATCCATCAGGAAAAGGCGCGCAATCAACCACTCGTACCTGTCCGGATAAAAACGGCCCTGGCTTAACCAGTTATTATCTAACTGCCTGCCGGTAACGAGGGCAAACTTTTTTTGCCTCAGCCGGCCGAGATCAAATTCCTGCTCCCGCAGTACGTCCATACCTTCCATCCCTTCATGGATCCCTTCAAGGAAACTTAACTTCAAGGCGTTTGCATTTGGATTTCGTAGATTAACCGGTAACAAGGGTAGCGATTTTCCAGAAGGGCAAAGTTCTGGTTGAAGAAACGGTTTAAAGCCCGCCCGGCATCGTCGGTCAGAAAATGGGCAGCCAGCAGCATCCCCATCCAGCTGGCCAGGCCGCTGTGGGGAAATCTCCGGTAAGGAAGAGCCAGTTTAGCCAGCACTGCTTCCATTTCTTCCGCGGTGGGCAGTCCTTTTTCCAGGTGGAGCTTCAAATAAGAATTTTGAATAAGCCGGTAAATCAACTCAATTGCAGGGAGTGCTTGCGCGTGCGGAGTAGTGATGATCGCCTTTTGATCGGCCACCCGGACAACTTCCCGCAAGAAACTTTCCCTCTGTCCGGGCGCCATGGCTCCGCTGACGTCTACGGCCAGCACCACGTCGAAAGACTTATCCTGAAAAGGAAGCAAAGGTACAGCCAGGCTGGCACTTTTATCCAGCCAGGTTACCTGCTGCTCCGGAACAAACATCGAAAAATCGGCGTCAACCAGACCGATGTGCAGTATTCGCAAACCTGTCTGTCCCAGGGTATTGATCATATTTGCCAGCGTTTGGAACAGCTGGTAGCGGTCGAAGGAAAGGCAGGTCAGGTCGAGTCTGGGTATTTTCTCTCCGGCCGAAAAAAGAGCCGGCGCTTCGGCCAGAAAGCGCTGGATTACCCGGGGGTGGTTGTCCGTGAAGGGCACCGTTTTGATGGTGTAGTTCGGGGGTGTAAACGTCCAGTCCGGCTCGCCCATGTTATTCAGCCTGTTGACATCTCCCCGGCGGTTGTCGTTGAATTTAATCCGCGGCCCCAGGGCGTAGTGATAGTGGTAAAGTTTGATTTCCGGGCATTCCGCCAGGCGTTCTTTTTCCTCCCAAAAAGGCTTTCCGTCGTACAAAAGGATGGGATGGTGGCGCCTGCCGGCATAACGGATACGTTTGTTATTCCGGAACAGCGCGTATTTCGTCGTCTGCCAGTGCGGGTCGCCCGGGACATTAACCCGGACCGTAAAGGGATTCTGCCAAAAACTCACCAGCGCAAACCCGTAGGCATCCACTTGCGGGCGGCTCAGCAGTTCTTCTTTGAGCAAAGCAAAAGAATCGTCCATTATTTCATCGGCGTCCAAAGCCAGGATCCAGTCGCCGGCAGCGGCGTCGATTAGAAAATTTCTCCGCGCCCCTTCGTTCCAATCGTCAGAATAAGGGACTCCTTCCTGGGGTTGCACGAACAATTTCAAATTCCCGCATTTCTCTTGAAAGGACTTAATTATTTCCAAGGTTCGGTCGGTGCTTCCGCCGTCCAGGAGAATAACTTCGTCGGCATAGGTCAGAACGCTTTCCAGGTAAAGAGGCAGGAAAAATTCTTCGTTTAAGACAGGGGCAACCACGCTAAGCTTCATTCTCTTCCGCTCTCTTCAATTGATCTGCTAAAAACAATATATGTAATTAGTGGTTATAATGTGTAATAGTGGTGGTTAGTTTTTCTATATTTTCAAATAGACCCTCCAGGGCGTCCCGCAAAGTCCGGAAGAAGCGCCGGTAGTTGGAACGCCGGTACTTTTTTTCTATGGCGTACCGGCAAACGTGCTCGTAAAAGTCGTTGTCCCGGAGGAGCCGGGCCACTTTTGCCCTGGCCGCTGCCCCGTCGTACGGGGGAACGGTAATTTCGGGAAAACACTCCCGCTGCTGTTCCAGCGTATTGCTCCCGACCACCGGAACGCCCACGCTGGCCAGATCGCCCGTAAACCGGCCGGAAACCGTCCGCGCATCCAGGCAAACGGCCAGGTAATAGCGGGAGACTTGCTTGATAAAGTCCGGATACCAGATCATGTAAGGCAAAATTCTGATTTCTCGCCGGTACTTCCTGGCCAAAGATTCGTAGAACTGCACCTTCTCTTCATCTCTGGAGCCGTTTTGGTGAAGGATATCTTGCTGGAGGACGTCAACCGGCATCCCGGCTTCCAGGGCCACCATTAAGCTGGTCAGGCCGTTCCAGTGCAGTCCCAAAGAACCGTTGACCAGGACGCGCGGCTCCCTTTTTTCCCGCGGGACGATAAAGTCGACCAGGTGGTGAACCGGCGCCGGGTTGTCCAGGCTGACCACCGGGGCGCCGGTAAACATGGAAAGAAAACTGGTTTTCGTTGCACTCCAGGTGAGCACCAGATCGCATTCTTTGAGCCACGCCAGCTTTAACCGCAGGTCCCGCACGGGGAACCAGGTGAAATATTCACAGCCGCCGTCAATTAAAAGAGCTACTTTAGTACGGCTGGTTCTTTTGATGTCGAAAAGCAGTTCCGGGAAATCCGGAGCAAAGTGAATGAGGATAATCAGATCGTAATCACGCAAATCTTCTGCTTTCACCTGGTAGACGTAATAAGTATCCATTCGAAAAAGATTGCGGATGAGATCGAATTCCCTGGCTACGGCCAGGGAAGGACCCTCTTCCGGCCAGCGCTGGTGCGGGTGCACGTGCGTAACCAGGGCTATCTTTTTACCGGCCAGCCTGCCGAGGTCGAATTCTTCCTTCCGTAAGGGGGCATCTTCCAGCACTTTTCCTCTCCTTCCTTGTGTGCGCGGTTAAAGGGGGATATTAAATCTTTTCATGAACCAATCGTCATTAAAAACGCGGCGGCGCATATATTCGCGGCGGCGCGCCCCATTTTTTAAAAATAGCTGTTTATAGAGCGCCGGCGTGAACCCCGGAAAACTTTTGGCCAGGGTAACCGTTTTGGCCAGCCGGTGACCGGAAAAATGCAGCAGGGCCATCAGGAGCAAATTAAAAACCAGGTGCTCCCCCCAAAGCTGGTATTTGGGCGTAGGCCGGGCAACGTGGAAAATTCTAACCAGGGGGTGAACGGCTACCCGGAAGCCAAAAAGCCATAACTTTAAAGAAAATTCCGCATCGTCGTAACCCCAGAGCCGGAAACCGTCTTCAAAGCCTCCGACGTTCCTGAAAACATCTTTCCGCACGGCCAGGCAGCCGGAAGGAGCGAGCGGTATTTCTTGCAAGCCGGTGGGCTGCTCTCGAATCCCAACCCAGGAAAGGCTTTCGTTCCAGGTGCCTCCGTAAACGGTATAAAACGGCGGCCCGGTGAAAGTTATCGCCGGACAGACGGCGGCAAACATCCCTTTTTCGAGGGAATCAATTAACCCTCCCAGCCAGCCGGGAGAAACGATAATGTGGGCGTCGCAAAAAACCAGGTGAGGAGCACGGGCCAGCGCGGCGCCTAAGTTGCGCGCGCGGGCCACGCCCAGTCCGGTGGTGGTTAACAAATGGATAGCCGGGCGGGCCGGCGTGCCCCCCGCCTCCGGGGTAGCTAATTTCCCCCGCCGTAAAAAATTACAACACCCATCTCCTGAACCGTCATCAACAACAATAATTTCATAGGACGCGCCGGCGGGAACGTTCAATATGTGTTGCAGGGTCTGCCGGATGTAATATCGTTCATCGCGGCAAGGAATGATGAGCGAAACTCTTGGATATCTTTCTTTTGCCAGGTAAAACATCAGATTACCGTTTCCTCACCAGAACGTAGTAAGGTTCTAATAATTAATTCCAAACTGCCGCATAAACCATTCATCGTCGTAGCGACGCCGGGCCAGGTAGGCCCGGCGTTTTTCCCATACGTCGCTCAATACTAATCCGGCCAGGGCGCGCCCAAAATCCTGGTGGATTTTAACCAGTTCAATCGTTTTTCCTATGCGTTTTTGGCTGAAATGGAGAAAAGAAAGGCGTAACAAATTATGAATCACATCCAGCCAGCTTACCGGGTAGGGATGTCTTTTCCGGAAGATATGCAAAACCTTTACACCGGGCGCAACTGCCGCCCGGTAACCAAATAACCAGGCCTTTAAGGAAAATTCCTGATCATCATAACCAAAAACGCGAAAGCCTTTTTCAAAACCGTCCAGATCCTCAAAAACATCCCGGCGGACCATCAAGCAACCGCCGGGGACAAGCGGGATGTATTTAACCGCAACGGGCTGTTCGTAAAGCCAGCGCCAGTTCAGGTTGTCGTCCCAGGTCACCCCGTAGCCGATCGCCTGCGGCCTGTCGGCAGATGCGATAGCGGGGCAAACCAGATCGGCTTTATGCCCCAGAAGAGGTTGCGCCAGTTTGTCCAGCCAGAAGTCTTCTACAATTATATGGGCATCGCAGAAACAAAGGAAATCGCCTTTTGCTGCATTAGCCCCCAAGTTTCTGGCGTTGGCTACACCTAAACCGGATGACTTTAAAAGAATTACTCCTGAATTGTTATACTCCAAAAAATTGCAGCAACCATCAGTTGACCCGTCGTTAACGACAATGATCTCGCAAGAAAGCTCTGTTTTTGCTTCAGTCAGCGAACGGAGAGTTTGCTGAAGGTAGGAGCCCTCGTTGCGACACGGGATGATCAGTGAAACCATAAACCTTTGACGCATGTACGCCTCCCGGACATTACGCAGGATTATCTCCTGATGTTGAAAAAGAAGCCACCGGGGGTATGGGAGCCACCGGGGGAAGAGGGGCTACCGGTGGTAAAGTAGCTACCGGCGGCAAGGGGGCTACCGGGGGCAGGGGGGCTGTCGGGGGCAGGATAACCGGTGGGAATATTCCCGAAGGTTTTACCTCCCCTTGGGTTTCCTGTTCCATAACATCCCAGTAAAAGATCTTGACTTTAAATTCAGTTCCGGGGGCCAGTGGCCCAAATAAAAAGTGACCATCTTCATCGGTGAAGGTATGCCCGATAACGGAACCTAAATTGTTTCCATCCTTTTTAAAGAACTGTACCACCGCGCCGTGCACGGGCGAACCGTCCGGACGCCTGACCACACCGCTAATTAACACACGCGGCTCGGGCAGCAAAAAGAAATCATGTTGCTGTTGAACAGCGGTATTTTCTGCAGCCACCAGATCAAAACCAACTAACTGATAAGGCATTACTTTCACTCCTTTTACACTTAAATGACCATGAAGCAGAGGATTTGATAACATTTTATGATTTTAAAGTTGTCAAGGTGCACCAAATATACCAGAGAGGATTTTGTTTTTGAAAACAGAAATATAAGTAAGGCGAAAAATTTAGCGAAAGAACGGGAGAAAAATGCAATTTATAATTAACTGCGTGGCCGGTAGAAAACCTGGGATCATGGATGAAGATTGTTATTTTGTATCGGCAGTGCTTTTGCCTTTGCTAAAAAAACAAGGGAAGCTCCACATCCTCTTTGAAGTACGCGCCGAAAACCTGAAAATCCAGCCGGGAGAAATTTGTTTTCCCGGTGGCCGGGTCGAAACTAAAGAGCTCTCCAATCCACAGGAAACGGCCGTTCGGGAAACAATGGAGGAGCTGGGTATAAAAAGGGAAGACATCCGGGTGATTGGCCCTTTAGACATCCTCCCCACCCCCCAGGGAAGGCTGGTTTATCCCTACGTAGGAGAAATTTTTACCGGGAACCTTAACCCTAATCCGGAAGAAGTGGCGGAGATTTTTACCGTGCCGGTGAACTTTTTCTTAAACAACCCCCCGGGCATTTCTTCCGCCGACGTTGCCATTCGTTACAGCTCCGGTTTTCCTTTTCACAGGATCCCCCCGGGATACAGGCATGAGTGGCAAAAGCGCTGGTCGTTTCCTACCTATTATTTTGAATACGGTCAATATTTTATCTGGGGATTGACGGCAAAAATTCTCCATCACTTCCTCAAACTTTGCTGGCCGGAAAGATTTAATTATTATCCAAAACGCCTACCTTAAAGAGAGAGGAGTGCTCCTTCGGACAGGCTCTTTCTCGCTCCCATCGGTAGTTGATTTATGAATTGGTTGATTCTGGTGGTGGACAAGATCCGTATGGGTAACGTAACGACCTGTTCGCTGGTTCAAACGAGACAGGGGCTGCTCAACCATCCTTCCGCCGGGAGGAACTGGCGAGCGGGCGGAGCGTTCTTTCGGTTGCTCCTGGTTGCGCTGGTTGATGACCTTCATAACCAGTTCAGCCAGAGTTTCCACGTCAACGGTAACCTGGTTTGCCTGGGCGGATTTTGCCCCTTCTTCCGAATCACCGCTGGTGGTCTCTGGACTTTCTTCTGCCGGCAATGACCGGGACAGTTCCGGTAAAGTTTCTTCTTCGGCGATTAGCTCGGCGCAAATCTCACCTTCCAAAGTTACTTCGACTTCATAAAGTTCTTGGGAGGGCAAGTTTTTGAAAGGACCACTAAACTTAAACCTCGTCGATGGATTAACGGGTCGTGTCTCAACATCGGGAGGTGCACTGAAATAAACCTGCACTTTGCACCTGTCTTTGCGCTCTTTAAATGCTTCCAACCACTGTTGCTGTTCGCCAACCGGCAGGCTTTCACAGAAAGTGCGGGTGACCATGGCGACTTCGTAACCCTGTTCCATATCCCGGGGGTAATAAAAAAACAGGTCATATTTGCCGAAGGCCAGGACCGTTTGCGCAAACAAATCCCCAAATAGCTGGCCGCCGGCCAATCGGGCGCCGGATGGGTAGCCGGGGAGGGAAAGGACGAAAGAAGTTTCAAAATGTTTTTTAAGCACACTCACTGCCGTCCCTTCTTTCCCTAAAAATTAGTGTTAAGGAAACAAAATTTCCAGGCAGGTCCCCAAGACGCAACGTTCATCGTCCACCTGGCCTTTTTGCTCTGTGTTTCCGTAACATATTATGAAAAACAGGTGAGATATGATACAGGTAAGTATTCAATTAACCCGCCGGGGCATGGCGTTGTCTTAAGGGTAAAACAGTTTAACAAAACCTAACCAGGTCTGTTTTTCGCTTTGCCGCTGACCCAGCCGCAGGCAGAGCAACCCTCATTTAACAGTCGCCGGGCGGGAGCAGGTATTCCGCATGCCGGACACGTTTCCAGGAAGGTTCCCTTTGCTTCTTTAAAAAGAGCCAGCCATTTTTCCAGTGCCTCTCTTTCCCCGGAAAAGTACGCTTCCTGCGGATGAAGACGCCCCAGGTAAACCATTTTTAAAACGGGCATTTCCCCCGGTCCGGTATGCCCGGCAAGCAAAGCAACTTTTCGCACATCGGCAGAATCAACCAAAAACAGAGGCTCCCGGTACCCCTGGCCGGTCCAGCAAAGCCGCCCCCCGGACAGGGAAAATTTGCCCGGCAGCCAGAAACTTTTTCTTTGTTCAGAAACAAAGTAGTGGATAATCCTATTCAATATATTGCTCCCTGCATCTGTTTTTTGTTTTTTATTCCCTCCTGCTTCTTCTGGAAAAACAGAAAAAGAAACTTTTTCCCCTGCGGATAGGAATAGGCTTCCCTTTTTCTGTTCCTGCGCCGCCGTCGCCCGCTGAATCTCATCCCAATCGCTCATGATCCCGTAGCGTAACATGGTGGACATGCCGGCCAGGGCCAGCCTCAAATTCACGCCTAAAAGCGGGATACCGGCCACCGTGATCACCAGGTCCGCGTGCAGCATCAAACCCTTTTCTAAGAGCTTATCTAAAAGGTCGTTGAGAGTGACCTCTCTTGGCCGTCTTGGCTTCAGGACGCTGGTTTGTTCTGCCACGAAAATTCCTCCTTCAGCCGGTGGAGCCTGGAACACTATCCAGGCAGATGCACCGTTCCCACGAAACTGTAAGGAGGCCAGGGTCCGGTAAATTCCACCGTAAACCCTTCCCGCCGTTCGATCCCGGCCAGCGCCTGCCCCAACTGTTCTGCTTTTTCTTCGGCAACCAGGCAGGCAAAGCTGGCAATCAGGCGCTTCCCTGCCGGAGGTTTTTTAGTCTTTTCTACCTGGATGTCGGCGCACAGCTCCCGGATCGTGGCGTAGATCTCGTCAAAGAAGGAAGCCGCTTTTTGTTCCAACGCCTCTAAGACCGTCCGCTCCAGCTTTTCCCTGTGCATATACCTGATCCCTTCCGGTTTGCTCTCCATTTCTGCTTTGATTGAACGCAACTGTTCGTTCTCTTGTAAAACCGCCCTTTTTAAAATTTCTTCTTCAACCAGCACTTTTACGCCGAACTCCTGTTTCCCCGCCAGGCGCTGGAAAAGCGCCGAAAAATATTCACCCTGTTCCCCTAACCAGCCTTTGATTACCTCCCGCGGATCCCGTCCGACCAGAAAAACAATATTGTTAAAGCCCATCGGAAGAACCGGGCCAAATTGTTCCTGGACTTTGTCCAGGACGGCCTGGTGGGTGAAGAGCCACCTTTTCGCAGTATCGTCGTCGGGCGGTACATAGGCTTCCGCGACACAGTGGTGAATCACTGCACAAAGCCCATTCCCTGCCGGCAGGGTATAAACAGGCGAGTCATTTATACCGATTGGCCCCAGGTTGAATTGATTTTCTCCCCGGACGATACCGTAGACGTAACAGGCGACGGGCTGCCCCTCCGGAAAAGCGCCAGTCTCTCGGGATAAATTGTTCGACAAAGCCCGCATTTTCGTTTCCTGTGAGCTTGTTTCTATTTCTTTACCGGTTATTGCCACCGGCTCCGGTGTTTGTTTCTTCCCATTTCCTGCTTTCCGGGCCAATTCCGCTAAGGATTGAGAAACAGCTTCCCGGATAAGCTCGTTAATGTTCTGCTCGATTTTTTCATAAATACCTAGTTCTTCTAATTGCGCCCGCACAATCAGACGGAGGGTTTCTTTCAGTTCGTCCATTTCCTCTGGCCCTCCCGGGTATCTTCTTCCCAGCGCCTGGGATTGAGGATCCTGTCTACCACCTCGTCAACTATCTGATCCAGGCCATCCCTGATGTTTTTCACCGACTCCGTCACACCCTGTTCGTATTTTATTTCCTCGATAGCCTGATCAAGTTCCATCAAGGCCCGGCCCAGGCGGTCGATTTCCTGCTCGGTAAGCGTACCGTCTTCCATCCGTAAAAAAGCCTGGGTTTTTAAAGCATCCCTGATAATTTCCACCAGGGCCATAACCAGCCCCAGCACCCCGTGTTTTAAACTTCTTTCATCGACGTTTAACCCCAATTTTCTGCCTGCCTCCCGTTTTAAGAAGTTTAAGACCGGCACCCGGGGATCGCCAATTTTCCAGGACATGGATGAATGATATTATGTTCTTCTGGGAATTTTAATGAGCAGCAGGCCATTTTTATAGATGAGCTTGACTTTTGCCGGGTCAGGCTGCTCCGCCGTTTCCAGGATCAGCGTAATTGCTTCCCCGTCTTCCAGCCAGTCAATTAAATAGTTCCTGGACGGATTTACCAAAAAAAGATCCCGGTTTAACCACCATTGATAGTAAATCATTTTCCCGGTCGCCTGATCTATCCGGCAAGGAATCAATTCCAGGGCCGGCCTGGCGTAAAAATTCACCGCCGCCGGGTTGATCGTTTCCCGGATCCGCAACAAAACCTCCATATGATTGAACAATCCTGCCGCTGCGGACAATGCATCAAGATCGGCATGTTCATGCTGCCAGAGGTACCAGACGATTGCCCGGCTCTTTTCGTCCAAAACGGCGAGGAACTGCTGCATCTGTTGAGCTGGCCTTGCCTGCTGACGGTGAACTGATGGAATCATCAGCAATTACCTCCTTAGGCTTAGCCTGCCTTTTGCTGATTGCACCAATCTTGACGAAACAGTGTTCTTGGCCGGCGGGCGTCTTCTCAAACCAGCACAGATGCCTTTGCCTTTTGTTCCAGCTGCCGCTTTGCTTTCGCCGAAACCCAGCCGCACCAGGGGCATCCTTCGTCCAGAAGTTCCTCCCTGGTTACTCGCTTTTCACACTGAGGACAGGTTTCTTTTTCAGTGATGGCATCTCTCCAGGCAGCCGTTTCCAGGTTTGTTCCAGAAGGAAATTCCAGGCCGTAGCGCGCCGCCGTTTCAAAAGAAGCCAGGGCGGCCCGGATTTTCACTCCCAGCAGCTCAACACCGGCAACAGAAACCACTATATCAGCGTTAATCACTAAACCCTTGTCAAGCAAGCGGTCAACAAGCGCCACTAAAGTATCCTCGTCCTTTTGCTTTTTGGGTTGTAAGCCGACCAATTTTTATTTCTCCTCCCGTTCCCTGATCTCAAGCCTCTTTTTGCGAGCGGAAGACCACCACTGGCAAGGAGGCGGTTCTGAGCGGCCCGACGTCTTTACTTAATTGCCGGGGAGGCAGCGCTCGCGGCCCGCTTTCCTTCTTTATCCTGTCTTTTGCCTGCTGGTTTAAAATTTGCAGCAGTTTCTCCGCCAACAAGGATGATTCTTGTTGAAGTTTATTAATTACTTCTTGAAAACGTTCCTGTTGTTGGCTAATTCTCTCCTTTTCCTTTTGCAAAGTTGCCAGTTCGCGGGATAGCCATTCATATTTGTTTTGCAGCCCTGCCAGGGCGGCAGCGTGGTTTTCGGCGGCCTGGTTTTGGACGGTTTTTTTGAACGGAAGCGGAGGTTGTTTTCTGCCGGGGATGGATAACCTTCTGATTTTCTGCCTTTTGAAGCATGCCGGGGATATATTTAAGCAAATTTCCGGAGAAGGAGCCGGTTGAGCAGGCAGCGCATCCCCGCCATTCCCTCGTGTCTTTGCCGCAAGCAGGGCCAGATAAAGAAATTCGTTGAAAACAAGCTTGTTTTCGCCTGCTAATATCCCCGGCATAAGCGGCATCTTCAGTATCCCGGCATCTTCCGGATGACTACTGAGGTAACTAAAGTAAATCATTTCACCGGGCACCAATTTTACCGGCCGGGGAGAAGACCAGGTTTGCCCTGGCCTTTGCAGGTAAGCAGTATAAAGGCTGCCTCCTTCCTGCCAGGCAACGTGCAATACGTTATTGCCCAAAAACATTAAGGGCTGGCCGGGTTCTTGCGCACAGTCCCTGATTACTTGCAGGTTTTTCTCCCGGCCGGGTTGCTGGTAACAAATCTGAAACTTTCCAGCAGCGTTTTTCCTGCTGCAAACAAAATGTAATTCTTGCCGGTGATCCAACAACATGAAAACACTACCTGGGGAGTCGAGAGAAATTTTTTCCGCCTGTCCCCACTGGCCGGATTTTACGTCAAAGGAGGTATAAAAAGCGTCGTTGGTTCCTTCCGGGGCGCTGAGGTAAACGATGTGAAGATTTTGCCGGCCATCTTCCGCCAAACAAAAAAAGGGAATTTGATCCTTACCGGTAATCTCCGCCACCTGTTTGTCCGTCCAGCGGTCACCCGACCAGTGGACATGCCGGATATTCCAGCCCGGGTCGTTAAATGCTTTGGCGTCAGCCCAAAGGATATGGACATGCGGAAAGGATACTTTTAAAGTCAAACAGCTCAAAAGCTCCGGTTGCAAATTATACCGGTCCAGGGGGGTAACGTTCCAGCCCGCTCCCGGCCGGCCGAGAAAATATTTCAAGAAACCTTCCTCCGTAAGACAAAGCAAATGGACGTCGCCCTGATCAAGATCTAAATCGAAATCTCGAACCGGCTCTGCTAATAAATAATTTACCAGCGATTGGTGGGCCAGCAACCGGTACTGAAGGATTTTATTTTCTGTGAAAAAGTGCCATATAGTACCATCTGTCAATCTAACCAGAAAATGTTGATTCTTTACCACACTCACAATTCATTCCCCTCCGCGTAAGGAAGCCTCAGCAATATTCTGCTGACGCTCTTTGATTGCCCTCAACCGTGCCAGCAATTCTGTCTCTTTTTGTTCGTACTCCTCCTGGCTAAGGTCACCAAGCTCATATTGAAACTGGAGCTCCAGCAGCTGCTGGTGGACCGTTGATTCATCATAAAGTTCCGCTTCCACCTGGTTATAAATTTCGGCGAAAACATACCACAGACCACGAAAAGACAAAAACAGGAGATCGTCAATAATGAACATAAAACTTAAACCCCCGTTATTTTTATATCCACAAAGTTATAGGGCGGCCAGGGACCTGTATATTTGAAGACGAGGCGGTTTTTAAAACGTTCGTAAAGATTATTTACCGCCTGGTCAAATTCTGCTTCTCTGTCTTTATTAATTAAAAAAGCGGCATTAAGCACCATTTTTTCTGTAATGGGATCGTTCAGGCGGGCCTCGGCAGCGTGAACAAGTAAAGGTTTATAGATGAGGTGCAGGTAGCTTTGCCTTTTTCTTTGCACCTGTTCCTCGACAAGCTGGCCCAACTGGATAATCAGGACATAGGGATCGATGCCTTTTTCTTTAGCCGCGGCAATTTCTTTCTTTAAACGGTTGATGTTAGGGTCGGCTTCCCCGATTTCTTGTAAAAATGTTTCTTTATTCCAAAAAATTTTCAGCCCCACTTCAATTTTATCTTTGATTCTGTCCAGGTTTTTTTTGGCCTCCGGATATATTTCTCTTAACAATTTGGATAATTCTTCTTCTGTCTTGCAAATAGTGCCAAAACTTACGGGCAGAACAGTGTACTTTTGCATGATTGCCGAAGTTACTTTTTGGTGCGCCAGAACGTGTTCCCGAGCCGGTTCAAGGTAGGTTGCCGGTGTATTGCTGACCGCCGCCACCAGGTCTTGATAATGCACTGCATAAACCGCGTGCCCGGCGATGCCGGACAAATCAAAATTTTGGATTTCTCCGGACGCGAACAAACAATAAAGATACCTGCCGGCAGGCTTTTCTTCTGGCCTGGACATGGATTTCCCTCCTTAATTTAACGCCAAAGCAAAGGTCAATCTTGCCGCTTCCGGTAAACATAGGCAGACTGCTCTGCCAGGGCCGTTCGAAAATGCTTCCCTTGAATGGAAAGGAACGGTCCTTTGGATGGTGGCGGCCACTGGTTGGCCTGCAAATACTCCCGGATGGAGGCAAGGGCGGCTCTTTTGCACAAGAGCCGGAGATCCGCCCCGGTAAAGCCATCCGTTTCCAGGGCCAGGCGGTCCAGGTCTACATCGGCAGCCAGCGGGCAGCCGCGCGTGTGGACGGCTAAAATTTCCCGTCGCCCATCCCTATCGGGCAGATCCAGCCTTATATGGAGATCAAACCGGCCGGGACGCAGCAAAGCCTGGTCCACCATATCGATCCGGTTGGTGGCCGCCAGCACCACCACCCGGCGCAGCTCTTCGATCCCGTCCATTTCGGTAAGCAACTGACTCAAGACTCTTTCAGCCACATCCGTGCTGCCCGAACCACGGGCCGGGGTAAGGGCGTCTATTTCATCAAAAAAGATAATACAAGGCGCAGCCTGGCGGGCTTTCTTGAAAATCTCCCGCAAAGCCTTTTCTGACTCGCCCACCCACTTGGAAAGGAGCGCCGGTCCTTTAATGGAAATGAAATTGGCGTTTGCTTCGTTAGCCACCGCTTTCGCCAGCAGGGTTTTTCCCGTGCCGGGCGGTCCGTACAAAATAATTCCCCGCGGAGCTTCCGCTCCGACCAGCTCAAAAAGCTCACTATATTTTAAGGGCCATTCTACGGCTTCCCGCAGCCTGCTTTTGACTTCTTCCAACCCTCCCACATCGGCCCAGCCCACGTTCGGCACTTCCACCGTGAATTCCCTTGTGGCCGATGGTTCCACCTCTTCCAGCGCCTCTAAAAAATCCTGCATGTTTATCTTTAACCGGGAAAAGATCTCGGGAGGCAAACTATCTCGTGAGGGCTCCAGGCCGCCGAATATCTTCCGCAGCCGGCTCATGGCCGCTTCCCGGCACAGCGCCGCCAGATCGGCGCCGACGAAGCCGACCGTCAGTTCGGCAATTTTGGTTAAATCCACATCGCTGTCTAAGGGCATGCCCCTGGTGTGGATATGCAGAATCTCCAGGCGCCCTTTTTGATCGGGCACCCCGATGGTAATTTCCCGGTCAAAGCGTCCGGGCCGGCGCAGGGCGGGGTCCAGAGCATCAGGGATGTTGGTGGCGCCAATGACAATCACCTGTCCCCGCGAATTCAACCCGTCCATCAGGGTCAGCAATTGCGCCACCACTCTTTTTTCTACTTCACCGGTGACCTCGGTGCGCCTGGGGGCAATGGCGTCTATCTCATCCAGGAAAATGATGCTGCGCCCTTTTTTGATTGCTTTCTCAAAAATTTCCCGGAGCCTGGCCTCGCTTTCCCCGTAATATTTATGGATGATTTCGGGCCCGTTAACGTGCAGAAAGAGAGCGTCCGTCTCGGCGGCCACCGCGCGGGCGATCAAGGTTTTACCGGTGCCCGGGGGGCCGCACAAAAGCACCCCCTTGGGCGGTTCAATACCCAGGTGCTGAAAGATTACCGGATATTTTAAAGGCATTTCGATCATTTCCCTGATTCGGGACAATTCTTTCCCCAGGCCGCCAATGTCTTCGTAAGTAACGTGGGCCGGGCTCTTGAAATTTGCTTCTTTAGGCCGCAGAATTTCAACGGCTGTATTTCCCCTTACCAAAACAGCGCCTTCCGGAACAGTGTCCACTACCAGCAATTCCTGACTGCTCAAACCCAGGGTTGTAATGCGTATTTTATTCCCTTTCAAAAGAGGCAACCCGGTCAAGGAGCGCCTCACGAAGGCGGAGTCCAGCCGGTACGGCAATGCGTTTTCGGCCACCTGGGCCAGCGTAATGGCCGTCGCTTCAGTCACCTTCGCCTTCATCAACTGGACTTTTTCTCCCAGGCTCACCCCGGCGTTATCTCTAATAATTCCGTCAATCTGAACCAGTTGTTTACCCCTCTGCTCGGGATGGCTTGGCATAACCCTGGCCACGGCCTGGCGCCTGCCCTGAATCACTATCACGTCGCCAATTTCTAACCCGAGCAGGCGGACGTCGGCGGGATCCAACCGGGCAATATTCCTGCCCACATCTTTAGCGAGAGCCTCGCTCACCCGAAAAGAAAAGGAGCTTTCCATCGCCGTCAGTTACCCCTCTTTTCCCTTTGTTAGAGCATTTTTTTCAACATGAGCTTGAGGATCCCGTTTTTAAAACTTTTCTGGATGCTCTTGGATTCAACCGGCACAGGCAAGAAGATATTTTTTTGATAAACTCCGGTTGGGGCGTGGGCGGTTAACAGAAGGGTTTGTTTTTCAAGTTTAACTTCAATTTCCTCCTCCGTTGATATTTCCGGCAACTCAACAATTACCTGAACATAATCGCCTTCGTCAAAGACATCAAGTAAAGGTTCATTCTTCTGCAATTTCTCTTTGAAAAAAGACTCGTTTTCTTTTGGGTTTAAACTACCTAAACGAATGTTTAACCCGTAACCACCGGCCAAGACACCTTGTTTTAAACTGCCAAACCGGCCACTCTGCTGGATTTCTGCCTTGCCTTCCGTTTCGAGTTTTTCCACCAGTTGGGCAAGTTCGCTTAAACCTTTAAGCAACCCGTTTAACAGGGACCCTCGCGAGAAATCATTATTTTTCACCCTTCCACCCCCGGCGCCTGAATAGTCTGCAGAAATTCGTTCAAGACTTGTCTGGCTTCTTCCCTTTTCTCTCCCGGCAAATTCCGGAGATCGGAAAGCAGTATATCCATGCATATTGACTGGAACAGGGGGTCGTCAACGGCGATTTGATTTGTCTTAAGCACTTGCGCTATCCGGAGGGAGCTGCGCACCGAAACCTTCTCCGGGGAATGCAGCCGCTGGCGAACAGCACGCACCAAATCCACGATCAGGCCGGCCTCCTCTTCAGGGAGGCCAGTTCTGGCGGTGACTATACTTATTTCCGTTTCCCGGTCAAACCCCTTTATTTCCAGAGTAACCAGCCGGTCCTCCAAAGCTACCTGCAGTTTATGCACCCCGGCGTATTCCTCCGGGTTACTGGTAAAAATCATTCTAAATTCCGGATGAACCGGTACATAGGGGGAATCCTTACTTAAACTGGGGAGACTTAAAATGCCTTCGCCCAGGATGGAAAGTAAAAAGTTGTTGGCTTCCGGCCGGGAACGGGTAAATTCATCGTAGACCAGCGTATAACCGTTCCGGCAGGCCGCGGTCAATCGGCCTTCCACCCAGCGATATTGGAGATCTTCCTCCAAAAGGTAAACGGTGTGCACAAAATTATCGATCATTTTCCTCCTCCGGTAGCCGTAGTCCCCGCCCAGCAGGTTGACGCCTCGCAGTTCGTCGTTGCCGTGCAGCAAAACCACCGGCCGGCCCAGCAGCCCTGCTACGTGTAGGGCAAGCGATGTTTTCCCCACCCCCGCCGGACCGCTGAAATTAACCGCCAGGCCTGAGCGCAAATAAGCTAAAGCGCGCCTGGATAGATCTTTGATCGATTCGGTTTCTACAAAATGCGCCTGGTCATAGAGAAACGCATAGTTGTTGCTTTTCTCCAAAGCCCGAGCACCTCGTTTCTAAAAGAGAGTTGCCTGTCCTTTCTAATTTAGTCCTCGTTTTCCGCTGGCTGGACGGAATTTCTTTCCCGCAAAAATTTCCTTTCAAATCCAACTATTTCCAAAGCCGGGTTTAGTAATACTTCGTACACAGCCATGAGGTCATCCCTTCCCCGGCGGCGCATGTATTCTACTTCTTCGGCCACCTCGATCTTTACGCGCCAGCCTTCTGGTCCGCCGAGGACAGCGATAACCTGGCCAGGTTTCTGGAATTCCTCGGTAAAGAAATTGTAAACGGTATCAATAACCTGCCGGACTTTCATTAAGTTCCTCCTTTTCCCAAAAGTTCACGGCTCACGACAATCTTCAAAGATTGTAAAAGTAAAAAATAAAAAGGGGGGGGTCAGATTTTTAACGTGTCTTTCAGCACCTGCTACTTCGAGATCAGCCCCCCAATTAGTTATCTTCCTAGGGATCGATTTTGCCCATCCGAATTTTTGCTAATATCTCCAGGGTATTCAGCCAGATGGCCCTGGCGGCAGCCCGGTCCTCCCGAAAATCGGTGAGCAGTTCCCGGACCTCTTTCTTTAATTCCTTTAAGTTCTTGATCCTGGCTTTTTGGGAACTAATCATATCCTCGCCCAGTAATTTCATGTTTGCGGCTAAGGACATTATATGCACCTCCCTTTCTGCGGGTGTCGAAAACATTCATTTGCGAATAGAAATATGGGGTCGAGACATATTTCAGGATATCCTGTTCATGGTATATGTCTCGACCCGGGGCAATTTTTTGCTTTATGCTGCATTGAGGACAGGATGTACCGGTGCGGTAAGTCCAACGGCCTCAGCATATTTTAACCACGTCTCAACGCCGGCAATGACTACTCTGGCGTCGATGGCTAAAAGCTCAATGCCCACCAGAGATACTCTTACCCAGGCGTCGATGACAATGCCTTTGGTTAAAATACGGTCGACGACCTCGGCCAAACTTGCTGCATCGATGCTTTTTTGAATCACCCTACATCTCTCCTTTTTTTAGAATTTTTTAATCCCAGTTCTCTATTTTTTGAGGAACTGGAAAAAGAAATCTTGGAAAATTTTTATCTGGTAATAGTGATGGAAGATGCCAGCATTACCACCAATTTCTAATTATAGTATATGGTACGGCATCCCAATGGTTACATAATCCGTCAGCAATATTATTATTTACCAACTGGTATTTATTGGTATTTTATAACCACCACAAAGCGATAACTGACCCCTTTTCTTGACATTAAGGGAGGCTTTTGCTAAGATGATGATGGCACAAATACGTAAAAAGGCTGTCTTTTTATTGCTACGGGAGAGATTTTTATTTGACTTATGACGTAATTATCGTCGGAGCGGGGCCGGCGGGGATCTTCACCGCCCTCGAGCTTACCAAAAAAAAGAAATTAAAAGTGCTCATCCTGGAAAAAGGAAAAGACCTGGAAGAAAGGATTTGTCTATCCAGAGAAAAAGAGAGCACCTGTTTTCATTGCAACCCCTGCGCCGCAATTTGCGGGTGGGGCGGCGCCGGCGCCTTCAGCGACGGGAAGCTGACCCTTTCTCCGGAAATCGGGGGCAGCCTGGAACAATATATCGGCGAATCAGCACTCCAAAAGTTAATCAGTTATATTGATGAAATATACATCCGGTTTGGTGCGCCGAAAAGTATCTACGGACTGGAACAAACCGAAAAAATTCGCGAATTTCAACATAAAGCCGCTCAGGCCGAATTAAAGTTAATCCCGGTAGCCATCCGGCATCTGGGAACGGGGCGCTGTAAAGAAATCTTGCAGCATATGCAGGATCATTTGACTGCCCGCGGGGTGGAAATCCGCACGTCCTGTCCTGTGGAGTCTGTTTTGACAGATGCAGACCAGGTTAAGGGGGTAATTACCGGAAAAGGGGAAAGCATTTACGCGCGGCACGTCGTGCTGGCACCCGGACGGGAGGGGGCCGAATGGCTGGCCCGCGAAGCGCAACGGCTGGGGTTGCGCACAGAGGTTAACCCGGTCGATATCGGGGTGCGGGTAGAAGTTCCCGCCGCGGTGATGGAACCGTTGACCAACGTTTTTTACGAATCTAAATTTATCTATTATTCAAGGGCTTTCGACGACAAAGTACGTACTTTTTGTATGAATCCATACGGAGAAGTGGTTTTAGAAAATATCGACGGGCTCGTTACGGTCAACGGCCACACTCATGCCTATAAAAAAACAACTAACACCAACTTTGCCGTTCTGGTGAGCAAAACTTTTACCGAGCCTTTTAAAGAGCCCATTGCTTACGGCCGGTACGTGGCCAGCCTGGCGAATCTTTTAAGCGGCGGGGTAATTGTGCAAAGACTGGGGGACTTGATTGCGGGGCACCGCAGCACGCCCGAAAGGATGAAAAAAAGCCTGACTATCCCTACCCTGGCCCAGGCTACGCCGGGGGACCTGAGCCTGGTTTTCCCTTACCGGCACCTGGTAGCCATCGTGGAGATGCTTAAAGCGCTAAATGAGGTCGCCCCGGGCGTGTATTCCCGTTATACCTTGCTCTACGGCGTGGAGGTAAAATTTTATTCCTCCCGCCTGGCCCTGACCAACTCTTTGGAAACGCAGATCAAAAACCTTTTCGCCGCCGGGGACGGCGCCGGCGTAACCCGGGGCCTGGCTCAGTCGGCGGTGTCCGGAGTAATCGTGGCGCGCGAAATCTTAAACAGGGTAGATGGTTGAAGCAGTCGAACGAAAACGCCAAGTCGCCCAAGTGGCAAAGCAATCTCCTTGCCACAATTAAATGTTCAGTAAAGCCGCTCGACTTAAGCCGGGGTATGCCCCAGCGGGTCAACTGAACATGGACTGCCACAAAAAGCAGCTTTTCGACAAAACAACTAAAAAGGGAAATGGAGGAGGTTGTTAAATGTCTACGGTGGTGCTGATCGGCGCCCAATGGGGAGATGAAGGGAAAGGTAAAATCACGGACTTTTTGGCGGAAAAGGCCGACGTGGTCGTCCGTTACCAGGGGGGAAACAACGCCGGCCACACGGTGGTGACGGACGGAAAGGAATTCAAGCTGCACCTGATTCCTTCCGGCATCCTTTACCCCGGCAAATTGTGCCTCATCGGCAACGGCGTAGTCATTGATCCTGCCGTTTTGATCGCCGAACTGGAGAATCTGGCGGCGCAAAAGATCAGCACGGAAAACTTGCGGATCAGCCCCCGCGCCCACGTCATTTTCCCCTACCACCAGCGGCTGGACAGGTGCGAAGAAGAACGCAAGGGCGCCCGGAAAATCGGCACCACCTGCCGGGGAATCGGACCCGCTTACATGGACAAGGCGGCCCGTACGGGCATCCGGGTAGCTGATTTAATTGATCCCGAAGAGTTTCCGGCCCGTTTAGAGGACGCCTTGCAGGAAAAAAACAGGCTGCTCAACCAGGTTTACGGAACGGACGGGTTCGCCTACGCGGAAATCCTGGCTGCCTACAGCAAGTACGCTGAAATCATTAAACCTTACGTGGCGGACGTTTCGATCATTGTCAACGAAGCCATCGTCAGGGGCCAAAACGTCCTCTGCGAAGGAGCCCAGGGGACCCTTTTGGACCTGGACCACGGGACGTACCCTTACGTTACTTCCTCGCACCCCGTGGCCGGCGCCGCCTGCCTGGGGGCCGGTTTCGGCCCAACCAAAATCAACCGGGTCGTCGGCGTGGCCAAAGCCTACATCACCAGGGTCGGGGAAGGGCCCTTTCCGACGGAATTAAAAGACGTCCTGGGGGACCACATCAGAACGCGCGGGCACGAATTCGGCACCACCACCGGCCGGCCGCGGCGCTGCGGCTGGTTTGACGGGGTGGTGGCGCGCTACGCCACCCGCATCAACGGCCTGGACTGCCTGGCCATCACCAAGCTGGATGTCTTGAGCGGCCTGGAGAAAGTAAAAGTGTGCACGGCCTACCGCTACCGCGGGGAACTGATTACCGAATTTCCCGCCACTTTAAAGGTGCTGGCCGAATGTGAACCCGTTTACGAGGAATTCCCGGGCTGGGCGGAGGACATCAGCGGAATCCGCCGCTACGCAGACCTGCCGGCCAACGCGAAAAACTACCTGGCGCGGCTGGCGGATCTGGCCCGGGTACCGGTGGCTTTAATCAGCGTTGGACCCAGCCGGGAACAAACAATTGTCACGCAGAACGTGTTTTAACAAAGGCACAAAGTAATATATTCCCGATTTTGTTTCTTTATACCTTCTTTTTAGATGGTTTTATGGTGGAAGCGGAAGAAATATTTTCCTCAAGACTTCGTAATAGTGGAAACTAATACGGCACGTCGTCCTGTTTTCCTGGTCCCGCGGGCAAGTCCTCCGGCTTAGCCAGGTTCATAAAGCGGGTAAATTCCTTCAAGAAAGCCAGCTCCACCATCCCGGTGGGGCCGTTTCTTTGTTTGGCCACAATAATTTCGGCAATACCCCTTTTTTCCGTATCCGGGCGATAATATTCGTCGCGGTAAATAAACATCACCACGTCCGCATCCTGTTCTAAGCTACCACTTTCTCTCAAGTCCGACATAATTGGTCTTTTATCCATCCGGCTCTCCACCTGGCGGCTGAGCTGGGCCAGGGCCAGCACGGGCACGTTGAGATCCTTGGCCAGCCCCTTTAAGGAGCGGGAGATTTCCGTGATCTCCTGCTGGCGGTTTTCAGCCCGCCGGCCGGCCTGCATAAGTTGGAGGTAATCAATCACGATCAGGCCCAGTCCTTTTTCCGCCTGCAGGCGCCGGGCCTTTGCCCTGACCTGCCGTACGGAAAGAAGCGCCGAGTCGTCGATGTACAAAGGAGCCCTGGCCAGGCGGGCGGCAGCCTGGGTCAGGCGCACCCAATCCCCCTCGGTAAGGTACCCGCTGCGCACCTTTTGCTGGTCCACCATCGCTTCAGCGCAGAGCACCCTCTGCACCAGTTGTTCCCGGGACATTTCCAGGCTGAAGATGGCCACCGGCACCTGTTGCTGGAGGGCGATTTGATGGGCGATGGTCAGCGCGAAACTGGTTTTGCCCATCGCCGGCCGGCCGGCAACAATGACCAGGTCGCCCGGCTGCATCCCGCAGCACAGCCTGTCCAAATCAACAAACCCGCTGGCCACGCCGCTGATGGCGCCTTTGTTGCGGAATCTGTCTTCAATCTGTTTTAATACCTTAAGCAAAAGTTCCTGAAGAGAACTGAACAGGACAGAGGAGCGGCGGGCCGTTAATTCTAAAAGCATTCTTTCGGCCTCGTCGATCAAGCGGTCCACGTCCTCCGTCCCCTCGTACCCCATCCCCGCGATGCGCGTGGCAATCTGGATGAGGCTGCGCAAAAGCGCCTTTTCCTCCACTATGCGGGCGTGGTGCTCGACGTTGGCGGCGGTGGGCATCAACCCGGCCAGCGAGGCCAGGTAGGTCGCCCCGCCGACTTTCTCTAAAACACCCTTGTCGCTCAACCAGTTGGTTACCGAGATCAGATCGGCCGGCCGGCCCTCTTCTTCTAAGCTGAGCATGGCCTCGTAAATCAGGCGGTGGCTTTCCAGGTAAAAATCTTCGGCGCGCAAAAAGCGCGCGACTTTATAAACAGCCTCGCGGTCCAAAAAAAGGGCGCCCAGAACCGATTGTTCCGCGTCCACATTTTGAGGAAGGAGTTTCTCGTTATCCGCCGGCATACCTCTCACCTGATCAATTTCTAAAAACTAATCCGCCGCGCTCTCCCGGCCGGCGGGAAAAACGTGGGCCAGCACTTCTTCAACGGTCGCCACCGGAATAACCGTGAGATCGGTTAAATCAGAAGGAACCTCGGGCATATTTTCAGCCGGAATAAGGACTTTTTTAACCCCCGCCTGCCGCGCCCCGTAAATTTTTTCCGGAATGCCGCCGACCGGCCGCACGCGGCCCTGGATGGACAGTTCGCCGGTAACGGCGATATCTTGCTGAACTGGACGTTTTTGCAGGGCGCTTAAGACCGCCAGGAAAATGGCTACCCCGGCCGAAGGTCCGTCAATTCGTCCCCCGCCTACCACGTTAACGTGGATATCGTAGTCCGCCAGTTCCAAGCCCGAAATTTTCCGGATCACCGAGGCGGCGTTAAATGCTGAATCTTTGGCCATTGACCCGGCCGTGTCGTTAAAACGAAGGTTGCCCCGTCCGGCTTCCCGGGCCGGAAAAACGATAGCCTCAATTTCGATTAAGGAACCCAGGTAGCCCGAAACGCCAAGGGCAAATGTCCTGCCGATTTCTTTGGCGGAACAAACCTTGCGCACATTGTAGGGAACCAGGCGGCTTAACTGGATCACTTCATAAATATCTTCGGCAGTTATGCGGACTTCATTTTGGCCCTGCGCGCGATACCACGCCAGGCTGTAGGCGTCGGCCAGGATGTTGACGGCTCTGCGCCCCTCAATGGTATACTTGCTGATTAACCGGGGAACCTTTTCCTCCAGGGAAACGGCCAGCTTTTTTGCTGCCCGGGAAACGATCTCCTCGATGTCCTTCGGCGTTAACGGTTCAAAAAATATTTCCGCACAGCGGGAGCGCAAAGCGGGATTGATTTCTTCGCAATCACGGGTGGTCGCCCCAATTAAAACAAAGTCCGCCGGTGCTCCCTCTTCAAACAATTTCCTGACGTATTGTGGAATGTTCGGATCGTGCGGGTCATAATATGACGATTCAAAGTATACCCGCTTGTCCTCGAGAACTTTTAAAAGCTTGTTTTGCAAAAGGGGGTCCATTTCGCCAATTTCATCGATGAACAATACCCCCCCATGGGCTTCGGTAACCAGGCCCGGTTTTGGTTCCGGCACGCCGCTTTCGGCCAGGTCGCGCCGGGCACCCTGGTAGATGGGATCGTGCACGGAACCAAGCAAGGGGTTGGTAATTTCCCGCGGGTCCCAGCGCAGGGTTGCCCCGCTGATTTCGACAAAGGGGGCATCCTTGCTGAAGGGCGTCGAGGCCATCTCTTTCGCCGCCTCCAGAGCGAGGCGGGCGGCAGTTGTTTTTCCCACCCCCGGCGGGCCGTAAAGAATGATATGCTGTGGGAAAGGAGAGGCCATTTTGGCTAAAAGGGCCCTAATCGCTCTTTTTTGGCCGACAATTTCCTCAAAACTGGCCGGGCGCAACACCGCCATGGCCGAACGGGCCAGTTTCTTTTGTTCCATTTTTTCAAAAATGGCTAACTTTTTCAGGGTTTGGGCGTTCTCCGGCCCGCTGTTTTCCTTCAAGACCTGAATTTTGATCTCTTGAACGTAATCCTTGTGCCTCTGCTGTAATTTTTCGTTGATCTTTCTTTCCAGCTCTTCTTCTACCGTTCGCCTGGCCAGAATTTCGGCTATTTCCTCCTCAATCCGTTCCAAAATTGAAGGTATTTCCCGCATTGCGGGAACAATGTCCAGGGTCGGGTCTTCAAAAACCAGTTTTTGTAAAGCCAGCACGCGTTCCCCCAGGTGCTCCGAGCGGATCAGTTGCAAGGCATTTACCTTCCCAGCCCGCAAAACCAGCTTGTCCGTACCAAATAAATTGGCGATGAAACCATAAAGAGCGTTGACCTGCCGTTCCAGCTGCTTTTCCCCTTTAAATTTATAACCCGGTTCCTCCGGAGCGTATTTTAATTTTTTAATAAATGATTTCATCGGCTAAATCTCCTTGCTGCAAAGTTTTCAAGTGAGCGGTTTATTCAGGCAGCACATTTATATTCAGGCGCGCTTCCAGTTGCGGGTACAACCTGACCGGTAAAGAGTAAGTGCCTGTTTGTTTGATTGGCTCCTTAAGGATGATCTTTCTTTTATCTATTTCTATGCCGTGTTCTTTTTGCAACGCTTCGGCAATATCTTTGTTATTCACCGAACCAAAAAGCTTGCCACCCTCCCCCGCTTTGCCATACACCTTTACCGTTAACCCTTGCAGGCGTTCCGCCAGCTCTTTAGCTTTTGCTTCTTCCCGTTCCTTCTTTCTGGCCGCGGTAGCCTGCTGCTGGATAAGCTGCTTCATCTTGCCTTCCGTCGCCTCCGTGGCCAGACCTTTCGGCAAGAGGTAGTTGCGTGCGTAGCCTTGAGCAACCTCCACGACGTCCCCTTTTTTGCCTAAATTCTTAACTTCCGCCAGTAAAATAACTTTCATTTTTCTTCCCTCCAAGAACAAAAAAGAATTCCTTCACTTCCTTTTGTCAGCTTCGTCTAAACTGAAAAACGCCGCAAGTTTACAAATGTGTCCATAATACCGAGGACGGCAAGCAAAATAATCGCAAAGGGAAGATAAAAAACGGTAGAACCGGCCACGATAAATTTAACCAGCCCCGGGATTTTCCATTTTGCCAGATAAAAACTACAAACGGAAATACCTGCTATTAAGTAAAGGAAACCGGAAACGCAAAGGACATTTTTACCCAGTACGGCCACTGGAAAAAGGGTCAGCCAGTCCCCGGCTAAAGTTAACCCCAGCCCGGCAATCAACCCCCAGCTAAAATACCACGGGAATTGCCATTGGGCGAAAGGGGGCAATGGCGTTACAGCATAAGAAAGTTTCCGCAAGACCTTCCTGGTTAACAAATAAGTAAGAAAAGCACTGATTATCGACCAGGTAACCAGATGGGCAGGGATTAACTGGCTGACGAACCTGGCCGTTTCCGCAAATATTTGTTCCATTTCGGTCCGGGATAGTTCGTGGGTAAGGCCTGCCCGGGCATACCAGTCGGCTGCCTGCTCCATGGCCTGTTTCATTTCTTCCCCTGGGGCCAACAGGTTATTTC